>JADZDZ010000146.1 GCA_020850785.1 Candidatus Sumerlaeota bacterium
AAGTTGCAGCGGCTTCGCGTCGGGATCGGACCCGCGAAAGAAGGCGCGGCCGGAGTTTCCTCCGCGACGAAAGGTGCGAATCCATGCAAGGTTCCCCTTCGAATCCGCAGAAGGCTCCACATCCGCAGCATCCTGCGTCTGCGTGAGCGGTGCGATCGGCATCCCACCGTCATCAACCACAAAGAGCGGCGCGGGCGTGGGATCGATGTGATAATACTGAATCAGGTGCGCCCACATGAGACCCGCAGCGGGAAGGGTCCCGATGGCGCTGTAGCGAAGCTCCACATTCCAGCGTGGCGTCGAAGTCTCGCCGGTTTCGAGATTCAGGGCCGTGGCGCCCAGGCGAATGCGATACTTTTCCGCGGCGGAAAAGTTGAGCTTCTCCTTCACGAAATACAATTCACCTGCGCGCGTGCTCCACATTGCATGGCCGGCGGGAGGATTTGGCAGCTTGCGCAGTTGTTGGAAGCGCTGGCCGGAGAAGATGAGCACGGAGGCTTCCTGCTGCATCAACAATTGATCGCCGGTGGCGTTCAGTGCCAGCGAACTGGCGCCGGATTTGTAGAGTTCGCCGACGTTTTCCGGATCGCTTTGCAACCACAGCGATCCACGCGCTGGATAGACAAGCGCACCATCGTTGGTGACAACAAGCGACGCGGGGAGGTCGTCCTCCGTCTTCCACAGATCACCAAGGATGCCACTTGCGCTGCGTCGCAATTCGGGGAGTGGCGCCGCAGGAGGGGCTGCGGCGGGATCGATGCGCACCCGCGATTCCAGCACCAGTTCGTCGGACACCCTGACCGTTGATTCTTTCGTCAGGCTGTTCGATTTCGTGATGACTTCCCCGACCAATTGCGTAAGCGCCTGCCGCGACCCGAAGGCCTCCACGGCGGGCTTGTTCAAGGCCTCATCGTCGCCGGAGGAGCATGATGACAGCATCATCATGACCACTGACACGATGCAGGAAATCAGGATACGGAGCGGCAGTGCCATCGATTCCGGTTAGCGGAGCTTCTCATCATCTTCTTCGTCTTCGTCGAAGAATTCGTCATCAACATCATCGTCATCATCATGGCGCATGGCACCGCGCATCCGATCCGACGGAACGCCGGTATCAAGGAACTGCGCGCCCTCCCGGCCCAGAATCGCCTCGATGGCTTCGGACAGGAAACCCTGCGGTTCCTCCTTCCTCAGTGCGGCCAGCTTGAGCGCATAGCGCAGGATGTTGACGCCATCGCGGCTGGTGAAGGGAAGGTTCACGGCGTGTGCCTTCTGCAGGAAGTCCGCGACGTATTCCGCCAGCCCACGGGGGGAGAAGGGCACGTTGAACGTGAGGATTGCGATTTCCTCCTCCCGCTTGGGGAAGGCGATTTCGATCTGCGGCTGCAGGCGCGACTGAATGTATTCCGGAAGTTCGTAGGTGGATGCGTCATCATTCATCGTGACGCAGACGCGAAAATCAGGGTGGGCGTTCACCTTGATTCCCGCAACAATGGATTCAACGTAGCGCCGTTGGTCGAGCAGGGGCGCAAGCGACGCCCAACTCTTTTCCGACATGCGATTGCCTTCATCAAGGATGCACGTTCCGCCGCTGATCAGCGCCGTCGTCAGCGGCGACGCATGGTAGGAAATCTGCCCCGCCCCCGCGATGACGGGCGTGATGATCAAATCCTCCGGACGCGTGTCCATGGTGCACTGCATAATGTAGACGTCGCGCCCCAGCGATTTCGCGACCGCATAGGCGAGCGTCGTCTTCCCGACGCCCGGTTTGCCAATCAGCCGCGGGTTGAGCGGGATGTCCCCCTCCCCCACGGTCATCCACGACGCCACAAGCTGATCGCGAATGTATTCGCTTCCGATCCATTTCATGGGAATGGTGTCGGGATGGGCGAGGTGGAGCGTCACTCCCTCGATCTGTGCGGTATTTGCCATCGGGTCCTTCCGGTGCGCTGGGAACAACGAGCGACAATCGGGCATGGCGCGGGGGCACGTCAAGACAGAGGGAACCAAAAAGGCGCATTATCGGCTTGCATCAGCGCCGCCGCTGGCCATGATTGCGCTCCCCGTGCCGGGATGGCGGAACTGGCAGACGCAGCAGACTCAAAATCTGCCGATGGCAACATCATGGGAGTTCGACCCTCCCTCCCGGCACCATGATTTCAACACTTCCCCCAGAAAAAATTCCATCGCCCGGTCGCACGCCGCATGAGGATTCTTAGCCATGTATCGTGAGACGCTGGACATCCTGTGCTGTCCCTGCTGCGAAGGGATTGAAGCCCCGCTGGCGGCTTCACAGGTGTTCCGCGAAATGCACGACGGGGAATTGTTGGATGCGATACTGCACTGCACCGCGTGCGGGCGCTGGTTTCGCATCGAGGACGGAATTGCGGATTTGGTGCGCGATGAACTTCGCGAACCGGAGCGCGACCGGAAATTTTTGAGCGAAGTCGGGTGCGACCTTCCCGTCAGCGACGTGAAGCGCAGCGACGCCGACCAGCGCATCGTGGACGAGGGGGATCACTGGGGGCGTTTCATGCGGCGCTTCTGGGACGTGGGTGACCGTTCGATTTTCGACATCCGCGTGAAGGGAACGCATCCACCGCTGTATATCGCCGGCGTGTTGGAACCGGACGATCGCGACGCCGATCGACGCTGGGGAATTTTCCCCAATCGCACCGGCGACATGT
This sequence comes from Candidatus Sumerlaeota bacterium, assembly GCA_020850785.1. Taxonomy (GTDB): domain Bacteria; phylum Sumerlaeota; class Sumerlaeia; order SLMS01; family SLMS01; genus JADZDZ01. The sequence goes on from JADZDZ010000146.1 coordinate 2,688, forward strand.
TGTTCGCGGGCCTGCATCTTCTGGCGGGAAAGCGCGGCGTGGATGTTGGCTGCGGTGGAGGGCAGTTCGGCCTGGAGGCGGCGCGGCAGGGCGTGCGCATGACGAGCTTCGATCCCAGCTTCGAGGAAGTGCGTCTGGGCCGCGAACATGCGCGCAGCGTCGGCGCGCGGAATATCGACTACCTCCGCGCGGAGCCGGCAAATCCTCCTTTCCGCAGAAACACCTTCGACCTGTTCATGGCGAAGGACGCGCTGCACCACGTGCCGGAACTGGAGAACGTGTTCGTGCGGTTGCTTGGCATCTGCACCGCCGATGCAATCGCGATCATTCACGAGCACGTCGAGAAGGCGCCGCTGAAGGACAAGCTGCTGCGCAGGATCGCCGGACCCGCAGTGGAAAAGAGCCGTCGCCGCTACGCAAAACACGAAATTCCCGGCGAGCTTCTGCGTGACTCCGCCAACGAGGATGTTTCCAGCGCAGTGATCCGTCCCCTTATGGAGAAACATTTCGAGCGCATCGACAGCGCCAACGACCTCTTCTTCGCCAGCGACGTGGAGATGTATATACACTTTGCCTTCGGCAAGCGGCGCTGGTTGTCGCGCATCGCCCATGTCGCGGGGTTTGGGGGCGAGAAGGCCTTGTTGCTGCTGGGCCAACGGCAGCATTTCAACTTCACGGGGCGACGTCGCACACCATGAAGGGCGCGCGCTGGCCATGGTGGGTGATGGCCGCGTGGGTCGGGTCGTTGTGCATCCTGTTGGCGGGCCTGCTGGCGGCCCCTGCGGGAATCGCGGGCGCTCCGTCAACCGACTACCTTGCATTCCCCCGCCTGCTGCGGCTCTCGATGAACTCGCTGCTAACCGCCGCCGGCGCCGCGTTGCTGGCGCTTGCGCTCACGTTGCTGCCGGCGCTGGCGCTGGCGCGCTTCCTCAACCGGCGCTGGACGCGCTGGTTGCTGCCGGTGGCGGTCGCACCGCTCTTCGTCTCGCCGGAGGTGATCGCGGTGGCGGGCGTTCACTTGCTGGGGCCGCAGGGATGGATGACGCGCCTTGTGGCCCACGGGGTTTTCGCGCTCACGGGCTTGCAGATGTGGGACCCGCGCGAACCGCAGGCGCTTCCCTCGCCCATCTACACGATGACCGGCGTCACATTGTGCCTCGCATGGTGCTTCCTGCCGACGGCGTTCCTCACGTCGTGGGCGGCGCTGCGTTCGATCAACCGCAGTCTGGAGGAAACGGCGCTGTTGGAATCGGGACCGCTTCAGGTGCTGCGGCGCATCACGCTTCCGCTGGCGGCGCCGGCCATCATGGCGGGCGTGGTGTTGGTGTTCCTGATGTCGATGCTGGAATTCGGCGTCCCCGAATCGTTGCGCAACCAGCCGGTGCTGGTGACGGAAATCTACACTCAGTTGGGCATTCACTACGATGCGCAGTCCGCGTTTGTTGTCGCGGGATTGCTGGCGGTGATTGCGCTGCTGGTTACGCGCGTGGCGCTGGGATTCATGCGACGCGCCTTCTTCACGGACCGCCTGATGGACGCGCCGGAAGCGCACGACGACGAGCGGCCGTTGATGCGCGGCACGGCGGTGAAGTTGCTCGCGGCGACGGGCGTGGTGCTCCTCCTGATTCCCAGCGCACTGCTGCTCATCACGCTGATGCTGCGCCTGAACGGTCCCGATGGAATGTGGGGAACGTTGGTGAAGACCTGGGGGCTGACGCGCGACGAATTCTATTTCACGTTGGAGATCGCATCTCAGGGCGCGCTTGCGGCGACGGCGGCGGGGGTCTTCATCGGCGCGGCGCTGGCGAAGCTGAGGAATCCCTTCTCCATGAGGGCGCTGGTGCTGGTGGGTTTTTTCATCCCCGGATCAGTGGTTGCTGTTGCGCTGAAGATGCTGCTGCTGTGGCCGCCGCAACAGCTTCCCGCACTGCTGGACCGCGCGATGGTGGCGCTGGATGCGTCCTACGTCCCGCTCATTTTTGCGTACGTCATTCGCTTCGCGCCGCTGGTGGCATTGCTGGCGGAATTCCACCTGCGACAGGTGCCGCAGGACCTGATCGACGCGACGCGCCTGGAATCGGGCGGCCCCATCGCCGCCCTGAAAGGGTGGGCTGGGCAGGCGCTGCTCGCGGCTGCGGCGCCGGGATTGCTGATCACGCTGGCGCTCATCACCGGCGAATCGGGCGCAACGGTTCTGCTGATTCCGCCGGGGAAGACAATGCTGTCCGTGCGGCTGTTGACGCTGATGCACTTCGCCCCCACGGCACAGGTGAGCGCATTGTGCCTCCTGATGTGCATCCCTTCGCTGGTGGCCCTGCCGGTGATCACCCTTGTGTGGGAAAAAATTTCCTCGCGCGCCAACCTTCGCTTGAGCCGTTCCGCTGCAAGTCGTTCATGATGGACCAACACCCCCCGCACGGATCGATGATGGAACGGCAGGACGACACACCGCCAGAGGCCGCTGTTGTGAACGTGGAGTTGCTCGCATGCCTGCGGGAATCGCGCGCCTTTGCGGGCTTGGACGTGGAGGCGCTGAGCGAAGTGGCCTCGCGGGCGGAAGTTCATACCCTGCCGCAGGGCCACGTGCTGATCACCGAAGGATCGGAAAGCCGTCTCTTCTATCTACTGATGCACGGTCAGGTTTCCATTCAGGTGGAGTCGATTCAGCCCGCGATGGAAGTTGGCATTGCGAAACTGGGACCCGGCGAAATCATCGGCGAGGGCGCGCTGCTGGCAAAGAATGCGCGCAGCGCAACGGCGGTGCTCCTGCAGGAATGCACCGTGGCCGCGTTCGATCCCGACGTGGTTCTGGGAATCATGAATGAGAGGCCGGAGCGCGCGGCGCTGCTGTTCCGCAACATCGCGATGGTGCTTTCAGCGCGACAACGCCTGACGGACCGGCGCCTGCTCAACGTGACAAGGGCGCAGTTTTTTCCCCAATGACTGCCACGAACGTGGAGCCGGGCCGCATTGACAAGGAGGCCTACAAGCGCGCACTCCCCGCGCTGAAGACCCGCCTTCGTGAATTGCAGCAACTGCTGCGCGAAAAACGCATGGCTGTTGTCGTGATGTTCAACGGCGTTCGCATGAGTGGCTGGGAGGACTCCATCAAGCACCTGACAGAGGCGCTCGACCCGCGCGGCTTCGTGGTCCACAGCACGCACGCGATCAACGAGGAGGAGGAACGCCACCAGTGGCTCTGGCGCTTCTGGATTCGCCTCCCCGCGCGCGAGAAGCTGACACTTTTCGGCAACACATGGTACACCCGCGCGCTGCGTGAGCGCATGAGCGGTGCACAGTCGCCGGCGGAGTGGGAACGCACGTTGGAGGAAATCGCCGACACCGAGGAGATGCTGGCACGCAACCAGACAGTCATTGTGAAGTTCTGGCTGGACCTGTCGCGGAAGGAACTGAAGAAGCGGTTGCGCGACGCGGAGGAGGAGCACGGCGGATTCTATACCGTGAAGAAGGACGACTGGCGCGAGTACGATCAGTACGAACGCTACCAGGAAACGGCGCGGGAAATGATCGAATCCACTTCATCAAGCCATGCGCCGTGGCACGTGATTCCTGCGACGGATGACCGTTATCGACGCATCAGAATTTTCGAAATTCTGACGGCAGCGATCGAAGAGGCGGCGGAAAAGGGGCGGATCGAACCCTCCGCAAGACCCGAACGCCACGCCCCGCCGGTCATCCTGAAGAATGTGAAAACTCTGGCGGATGTGGACCTGTCGCAGACAATTTCCGAAGAGGACTACGAGGATCACAAGGTTGCGCTGCAGGCGCGATTGCGCAAGTTGCAGCAGATCGTGATCGAGCAGGAAAAGCATGCGGTCGTTGTCGTGTACGAAGGCTGGGACGCTGCGGGAAAAGGTGGCAATATTCGCCGACTGACGGCGACGCTCGATCCGCAGTATTATGATGTTGTTCCCATCAGCAAGCCAACGCCGGAGGAGAAAAGCCATCACTATCTGTGGCGCTTCTGGAAGGAAATTCCCAAGCGTTCGCACATGACGATCTTCGACCGGTCATGGTACGGACGCGTGCTTGTGGAACGCATCGAGGGCTTCTGCACGGAGGAGGAATGGCGACGCGCCTACGGGGAGATCAACTCATTCGAGCAGCAACTGGTGCGGGCAAACGTCCTTCTGGTAAAATTTTGGCTGCATGTTTCAGAGGATGAGCAGTTGCGGCGCTTTCAGGCGCGCGACCTCGACCCCCACAAGCGTCACAAGATGAACGAGGAGGATTGGCGCAACCGAGGGAAATGGGCCGAGTATGAGCAGGCGGTGAACGACATGGTGGCGCGCACTTCCACCGCCGACGCGCCATGGACGATCATCGGGGGAAAATGCAAACGCCCTGCGCGCGTGCGTGCGATGCAGACGGTGATAGAGGCCCTCGAAAAAGCGGTGGGAAAAAAGAAGGGGTAGGTTCATTCCCGGCGGCGATCCCGCTACCGGCTCCCCTTCGCCAGCCTCTCCAAGTACCGCTCGTATTCCATCAACTCCTGCGGCGGCTCGTCGTGGAACTCCATGCGCTCCTGCGTGCGTGGATGGATGAAGCCCAGCGCAATCGCATGGAGCGCGATGCGGCCCGGCAATCGCGAAGGCTGTTGGAGGGTGATCGTGCCCTTCGCCACCTGGCGGATGATTTCATGCGTGGGATAGTGGGCGGTCTTCGGGCGCAGCTTGTGCTCCGCGCCCCGTTCGTACAAGTGCTCCGCAAGCTGTGTATAGACGGGATCGCCAAGGACGGGATGCCCCGATTCGGCGGCATGAATGCGAATCTGGTGCGTGCGTCCCGTTTCCAATCGCAGTCGCAGCTTCGACGCGGCGCCATAACGCTTGAGCGTCTCGAAGTGCGTCACCGCAAGCTGTGCCCGTGACTGCATCCGACCCCCTTCCTCGCCGATGCTGCGGCGAATCCCGTTCACGCCGTCCCCAATCATCGAACGCCAGGTGCCCGACTTGGCGATCATGTCCCCGGCGACAAGGGCGATGTACTCGCGCTTCAACGAACGCGGCGGCATCAGTTGGGCCTGCAACTCCCGCGCCGCCTGCACGTTCTTCGCGATGACAAGGAGTCCGCTGGTTTGCAGGTCAAGCCGCTGCACAAGGATTGGATCAACGACTGGCCTGCCATTCGCCTTCCAGAAATGCTTCAGCAATTCAATGAGTGGCGACGAGGCCTTCCCATCCTCACGCTTTTCATCAGTCGGCTGCACCAGCGTGAAGGCTTCCTTCGCAACAACCACAAGGTCTTCATCGTCGTGGACCACGCGGAACTGATCGCGCAGCGGCTTGTGGCGCGCGGTGCCTTCGCCGCGAACGCCATGGCGGAGGTCGATCAACAGCACGCTTCCCTCACCAATTGTCGCATCAACATCCTTCAGCGGGGCGCCGCCTTCGACGCTGACAAGGCCGTTCGTCACGACAAGCAGCGCATTGCGCGAACTGAGCGCGGGAAGCGATTCGCGCACGATCTCCTTCAGCCGCTTCCCCTGCCACGAGGGCTGATAGGCAAGGCGATGGAGTTTCTGCGGAATGGCGGCGGGTTGCTGTTGGCTCATGATTTTTCGTGACCGGCGCTGGCAATCCAGCCGCCGCCGAGGACGCGCTGCTCCGCGTCATAGAAGACGGTAGCCTGACCGGGTGCGACCGCAATCGCGGGCTCCTCGAACTCCACGCGCACATCGCCGTTGGGGAGCGGATGCAGCGTTGCGGCCTGCGCCTTGTGGCGATGGCGAATTTGCACAAAAGCGCGGCGCGGCGCGTCCAGTCCTTCAAGGCCCATCCAGTTGATGTCGGTGGCGATCAACGAATCGAATTGCACGGCTTCGCGCGGGCCGACGATCACGTTGTTCGCCTGCGCGTCGATGGCGACAACATACATCGGCTCGCCCGTTGCGATGCCGAGGCCTTTGCGCTGCCCCACGGTGTAGAAGGCGATGCCCTCATGTTCGCCGAGCACTTCGCCATCCGTGGTGATGATCCTTCCGCGTGGCATGACCACGTTGTCGCGCACGAAGCGTTTGCGCAGGAACGCGCGATAGTCATTGGATGGAATGAAGCAGATTTCCTGCGATTCCGGTTTGTCCGCGGTGGGAATCTGCGCCGCACGCGCGGCGGCACGAACCTCCGCCTTTGTCAATTCACCAACAGGGAGCAGCAGCATTCCAAGCTGCTCCTGATTCAGGCCGAAGAGGAAATAGGTCTGATCCTTGTTATCGTCGAGGGCGCGCGCGAGCGTCCAGCGTCCCGTTTCCGGCATGCGAACGCGGCGCGCATAGTGGCCCGTTGCGATGTGCGTGCATTCCCACAGCTTTGCCTTCTCCAGCAGGAGGCCGAGCTTCACGTGGCTGTTGCAGAGGACGCAGGGATTCGGAGTTTGCCCGCGAAGGTACGCCTGCACGAAGGGATCAATCACGTCGCGCGTGAAATCCTCCTCCACATCCAGAACGTAGAAGGGAAATTCGGTGCGCTCCGCACATGCGCGCGCGTCCTTCGCGTCCGTTGGCGAACAGCAGGTCTTGATTTGCGCGCCGAGGGCGATTTCCTCCGGCGAGAGGCGATGCGTCCGCATGTTCACGCCGACAAGGTCATGGCCCTCCTGCTTGAGCAGCCATGCCGCCAGCGACGAATCAACGCCACCGCTCATCGCAACAAGAATGCGCGACTTGTCGCCGTGAACATCCATCATCCAGGGTGCAATCTGCGCCGGAAATCAGCGCGGGCCGGGTGTTGCGCGCGGCTTCGCTCCGCTGCCGCCCTTCTTGTCATCCTTTGGCTTTTCGATGCGCGTGATCTGCTCGATGGCGGCGGGATCATTCGGATCAAGCTCAACGGAATCCGTCGGCTTTGGCGTGGCTGTCGGCGTCACGGCGACAGCGGTGTATTCATATTTCGGTGCGCCATCGGGGCCGCCAATGGCCTGCGTGGTGGTTGTGCCATCGGCATTCTTCACCATCACGAACTGGTCCATCTGCGAAATGTTCAGGATGCCGTCGGGCTTGATCTGCTTCACTTCCGGATTGATGGTCAGCGTGATCTTCTGGCTCGCCAGCAGGTATTCCATGCGGCCAGCGGTGGCCTCGATTTCCTGCTGGTGTATATACACGTTGTAGAGCGCCTCCAGCAGGTCCTTCGACTTGTCGTAATCGAGCGATTCCGCCCGCAGGTTCATCGTGTCGCTGACAACCTCCACGAATCCAAGGGCTGTCAGCGTCGAAAACGCGCCGGCGGGATCGGTGGTCACGTTCACGCTGGGGGGCGTCTTCGCATCCTTTTCCTTCGTCGTGATGGACACGTTATTACCAAGGCCCGCGAAGCCGCCGCCCGACGCGCCCTCGCCGCTGGCGGCGGGATTCGGTGTTGGCGTTGGCGCCGGTGTGCGAGTCTCACCGGGCTTGATCGGTTCCTGGCCGACGGGAACAACCTGACAATCGATCTGATCGCCACCCGTCATCTTGATTTCCGACGATCCGTTCTCCAACTGGGTGATCGTGAAGACGTCCATCCCCTGAAACAGCGCATTGTTTGCCTCGGTGGACTGACGGACGATCGGCTCACCCTTCAGCACGATTTCGCTGTTGGCGGTGTTGTAGTAAAGGTCCTGGCAGGTTGCGCTGACCCCTTCCTTCTTCAGGTCGATGTTGCCGGTGGCGGTAAGGATGCCCGTTGTTCCATCGTAGAGCAGTTTGTTGCAGCGCAGGTTGAGGCGCGGCGATTCCAGCACGATGATCCCCTCCCCCTCAAAGCGCTGAAAGCCGCAGTTTTCTCCCGCCACGGTATTCAGCGTGCCCACGGTGCCGTCGGGCAGGCGCTCTCTGCGAAGGCTCATCGACTCGCCGGGATTCACGAAGGAGTTCAGGAAATTCTGCTGCGCGGCGGCGGGCGTCGCAGCGAGGGACAGGCTTCCCACGGCCAGCGTGGCCGCCAGCATCAACCTGATCGCACGACGTTTCATCATTTGCTCTTACCGTCCTTCGCAGTGGTGGTGGTTTGTGGTGCGGCTGGATCGGCCGCCTTGCGTTCCCACACGATGACGGCGGGATTTTTTTCATCTCCGTAATACGTCCAATTACGGAAGGCCTGATCGATGGAAACCGCCGCACCGGTGACGTTCACGTGCGTGTCCGCGTCGATGTGGCCGGTTTGCACGAACTGACCGGGAAGGATGAACTTTCCGATGCGATCCGACCAGATCAATTTTTCCGCGGAAACCTGGCCGTCGTCGCCAAATGTTGCGACGGTGCTTTTTCCCTTTCCATCCAGCAGCAAATCGCCGGGACCGGAGTTCGCCAAAAAATCGCTTCCGTAGGCCTTCATTTGCTCATAGGCCGCCTTCGCGGACGCCGTTCCATCCAGCGATGGTTTTTCCTCGCCGCCGACAATGATGATGCCTTCGGGGGCCGTGGCGCTCACCTTCCGATCGGCGGAAAGGCTAAGCGACAACGTCAGTTGCTTCGTGTCGATGCGGATGCCGTCATCGCTCAATTGGGCTTCGGCGGCGCTGACGCGTTGCAACTCCAGCGTGCCGGAAGTCGTCACGAGATCGACGCCGGTCATTTCCATCGCGCAAAGGCGCGACGCAACCAGCAGGATCGCAAACGCGATCAGGAGGGAAAAGGGAGTGTGTCGGGGCGTTTTTGCCAACGCTTGTGCATCCATAGATATTGGCCGGGGTAACGGCGGACCATCTCTTCAATGCGGGCGGTGTAGGCCCGCGTAAGATCAACTTCCTGCTGAAATCGAACGGCCTTGTCGCGGGCAACCTCTGGAACATCCAGCGGCGGCTCGTTTTCGAGCAGGATTGCACCCGGTCCGTTACGAAGCCCGAACATGGTCGTCACGACGGCCCCGGCCTGCAAGGCCAACCGGGCGGGCGCGAGGATGGTATGAGCGCCGTGCCCGAAGAAGGGAACCTCCACGCCGGGACCCTTGAGGTTGTGGTCCACCATCAGGATCAGCACCCCGCCGGCGCGCAGGTGGCGCAGCGCCGCCGTGCCCGCGTCCCCACGGTAGATTTGCTTCAGGCCGCTGGCACCGCGCACACGCTCCATGGTGCCCTCCAGCGCCTTGATCTTGGGCCGGGCGGCAACCGCCATGCAGGGAAGGCCGAACGACGTGACGAACCAATGCGCCGTCAGTTCGGAACAGCCAAGGTGGGCGGTGTAAATCACCAGTCCCCGGCCACGGCGCTTCGTTTCCTCCAGCAATTTTCCAAGCGCATCGGGATTGGCGACCGTGACGCGCTTGTTGTCAATTTTCGGATTCCACCGCGTGCCCCACAACACCTCGAAAAAAGTTTTGATAGCGGATTGATAGGTCTCCCGCAGCACGCGCCCATGATCGGTGCCTTTTCCGGGAAACGCCATTTGCAGATGATCCACCACGCGGCGGCGGCGCTTCCCCGGAAGCCGTGCGCCAATCGCGCCCAGCAGGTCGCCCGCGCGCTGCAACGATTCCAGTCGGAAGCGCGGAACCAGCCATATGAGGAAATTGATCACGCTGACCATGAGCGCGTAACGAACGCGCTTCGTGGTACGATGCTTCTTGCTCATTCGCCCTCGACGACGGCCTGCGCGTGAACTTTCCACTTCGACAACTTGTCGCGGCCCGGAAGGAAGGCGAGTTCGATCAGCACCCAGACCTCTTCGATGTGGGCGCCCAGTTCCTCCACCAGTTCGCAGGCGGCGCGAAGCGTTCCGCCGGTGGCCAGCAGGTCATCAATCACCACGACGCGGTCGCCGGAATGGAGGCTGTCCTTGTGAATTTCAACGGTGGCCTCCCCGTACTCCAATGCGTAGGAGCGCCGCAGCGTGTCGGCGGGCAGCTTCCCCAGCTTCCGCACGGGGACGAAGCCCACGCCCAGGCGATCCGCCAGCGCCGCACCGAAGATGAAACCGCGTGATTCAATGCCGACCACGCTCGTGATGCGGGCTCCCTTGTAACGATCCGCCAGCATCCCGATCACCGCGCGAAAAGCCGCACCGTCGGCGATGAGCGTCGTAATATCCTTGAACTGAATTCCCGGCTTGGGAAAATCAGGAACGTTGCGTACCTTTGCGAGCACATCCATGGCATTCATCCCGGTGGAAAGGAAGTGGGAGGGGAATCAGACGCCCGCAGCGGACATCGCGCAACGGCAAATCAACAGGCCGGGGAGCTGGCAGTCCCAACACACACATGCACATCCTCCTGATGGAGATGGAACTCCACCTGCCCAACTGCCATTCGCTGAAGGAGAAGCGATCGGTGATCAAGCCGCTCCTCAATGAGCTGCGGCGCGACTACAACGTGTCAGCCTCGGAGGTGGACGCGCACGACGTGTGGCAAAGCGCCGTCATCGCGGTGGTTTGCGTGGCGGGAATGCGCGGGGCCTGCGAAAAAAACGAGCGCGACGTGCTGAACGTGGTGGAAACCCACGCGGAGGCGCAGTTGGCGGCCTACAAATCCCAGTGGCTGTGAAGGAAGGCAGGGGGACGGCGATGCGCCATCCCCCACTGAATCACTTCGCGCCCTGATGTTCCATCATTGACTGCAAGTCGAAGGTGCCAAGGTCCGGCATGGCGGCCTTGCCGGGAGCGGGTGTCGCGGTGGCTTCGCCCTCCTTCGGCAGCGGCTTGAGGAAGAATTCATTCCTGCGCATCAGACGATCGCGGTAATAGCCCGCAAGTTGGAACGCCCATGGAGAGAGCTGCGCGTTCAGGTCCTCCGCTTCCTTCTTGATCTTGTCCGCTTCAATCAACGTTGGCTCCGGCACCGGCGTCGGCGAAGGCGCTGGCGTCGGTGTGGGTTGTCCTTCCACGGGGGCCGGTGTCGGCGCGGGCGTCTGCGCTGCGGCGGCTGCCTTGTCCTTCTCGTGCTGCGCCTTGCGGGCATCGTTCTCGGCGGTGATCGCCGCATCGTCCGCAGACACATTGAACGTCACGTAATCCTTGTCGCCAAGGTGGTGCACGGCGGTGTTGAAGACGAGGCCGTCAAAGGTGCGGATCGTCGTCGTCGCGGAGGTGTCCGCATCGCTGAGCTTCAGGGACTCGCGCTTCTTCACATCGTCAAAGCGGAGCGTCGCAAGAACACGCGAGGCTTCGGACGTTGTCATCGCGTCCTTCAACTCGCGGCCCGCAGGGAGCGTCTTCAGTTCATAATTTGCGGATTTTTCGTCCGCCTTTACGATCTCGACGTGCTCCCCATCCTTGTGCTTCACATCCACGGACTTGATGCGGTTGACGGGAATGTCCAGAAAGTCCGCCTTCACCCAGTTCGCCTTCCCCAGATAGGAACGCACGTTGCCCGCAGCCAGCCACGATTGCTTGTCACCGCTCTTGCGGACGAACTTGTTGGGGCCTTTTCCCTCCTCCGCCGATCCGTAGTCATCCTTGCCCACGATAACGGAGGCGACTTCGGCGCCGGACTTGTCATAGAGCTTGATCGTCTTCGAATCCGAATCATCCTTTGGCGAATCCTCCACGCCAATGCGCGAATACAGGTCGGGATTCGCGGTTTTTGCCTCCAGCTTCTTCAGCGCACCCAAGTCCATCAGCAGGTTCCGAATGGAATCCTCGCGGGACGCATAGCCATCGCTCTCCGCAAGCACCCACCCTTTGTCCTGCTTCAGGACGGTCAGCTTCTCCTTCGGGCCGATCAGTTCAATCTTGGAGATGTCCTCCAGCTTGTCCTTCAGACCGGGGATGAAGGCCTCGCCGGACTTGAGCGTAGCCAGATCGTCCACCGTGGATTTCCTGTCACTCTTGGACGTTGCGAAAAAACCAATCGCAGCGAGCAGCACGGCGATGACGCCAATTGTTGCGATGAACTTCGTGTTCATATTCCAGCCATCCGTGGAAGCAGAATCGTTAGAAGGTTTCGGATTACTTGCGGCGGCGGCGCCCCTTGAAAGCGCCCAGACCAACGGCAAACACGCCGACGAAAATCGGAATGAGACCCATGTTCAGGAACTTCAGCTTCATGCTGAGTTTTTCAACGTCGTCGCGAAGTCCATGCTGCTCCTTGCGAAGGGCACGGTTCGTTTCGATCTGTTCCACGCGGAACTTTTCGATCTCTGCCTGCTCCTCGCTGCTCAGCGTCAGGCGACTGCTCCCCTCCGCAGGCTTCTTCGCCTGAAGCTCCTGCAGCTTCGTCTCCGCGTTCTTCAGCTTCTCCTCAAGCTCCTTCACCTTGGCGGAGGAACGCTCCCGCGCATCGGACTCCATCTTCTCGATCAGCGTGAACGGACGCTGGAACTTTGCACGTCCGCGGATGCTGATCAGGTCCTTGCTGCCGCCGTAGAAGTCGATGAAGTTCACCAGCATGTCCGCGTTGTTGGAAATCGGGCGGGCAAGCTGCTGACCGAAGAAACGCTGAACCTGCACCCAGAAGCGATCCGCCAGCATGTCCGTATCCGCGAACACGACCACGTCGATGGGGGATTCCGATTCCGCGATGTGGTTGGCGGCCTTTGCGCCACCGGCGGGGCCGTTGGGATAAGCGGTGGAAACCTTGCCCGTGATACGCGCCGCGATCATGCGCGGCTTGTTGTCGCTGTCGGATTTGAACTCGGAGAGCAGCTTGCGCGGGTCGGGGAACATCTGCCCCGCGGAGGTTTCCAAAAGCTCCGTTTCATTGGAGGACTGAAGGATCGGCGTGATTTCCGTCTTCGCATCATCCAGTTTCTTCAGCACACCCACCATGCCGACGTTGATCGTCTGCAACTGGCTGGTGGCGTATTCCTTCTTGTCTATACAATCCCCCTCCAGCGACTGGTAGAGCACGAAGGGAACAATGTCCGGTCGGCTTTGCGAACCCGCCGTCACCGTCACCGCGTTCTTCTTGTCCGCGAGGATTTTGCCTTCCTCCAGCGCGATGCCCCACTTCTTGAACAGTTCCGGCAGGTCGGACGCCTTCGGCGCCATCATTGCCTGCATCGGATTGTTCGGGTTTGGCGCCCCCTTGTCCATCTCTGCAAGCGGATCGACGAAGATCAGCGCCTTGCCGCCGTGAAGGACGTACTGGTCGATGCTGTACTTCAACTCCTCGCTGATGTCCTTCGGATGGATGACCAGAAGAACGTCGGTCTCCTTCGGCAGTTCCTTCGCCGTCGCCGGCAGCTTCGTAACCTTGTACAATTCCTGAAGCTGCGTGTAGATGTACCACGGATCGCCGCCGGTGTCCTGACCCATCATGCGGGCCATCTCGTTCCCGCTGCCATCAATGGGAAGCGCCGAAACGATCGTGAGCTTTTTCTTCTCAGGATGCGCGAGGTTGTAGATCAGCGACGTGATGTCATACTCAAGGAACTCCTCCTTGTCCGGCTGGAAGATCGCGATGGTCTGCTTGCCGTCGGTGGAGTTCACCCCTTCGAGGCCGAAGTACATGCGCTCCGACAGCGAAACAGGAACGCCCTGCAGCCCCGCGCGAACCGCCTTCTCCTCCGCTTCGGAGAACGGCTCCGGGTCGAATATCTCAAGGCTGAGCTTGTTGCCGGCGATCTGCTGGTATTCCTGAAGCAGTTCGCGCACGCGCTTGCCGTAATCGCTGATGCCGGGATTGTTGTTGGTGAGCTTCTCGGAAAAATAGAAGCGCAGCTTGATCGGCTCATCGAGGGACTTGAGGATGTTGCGCGTCCCCTGCGTGAGCGTGTATATCTTCCCCTCCGTGAGGTCCTTCTTCGCGCCGCGCAATGCGACGTCGGAGATCATGTTGATGGAAAGCAGCAGAACTGCAACGATGATGAGGCCGGTGGTTCCGACAAGTTTCTTGTTCATGTTTCGCGCTCAATCCGCCTTCTTCATGTCCACGGTGATCGCGCAGGCAATCAGGAAGCAGACAATCATGGAGAGATAGTAAACAACGGCGCGGGCATCAATGAGGCCCTTCGCAATGCTTTGGAAGTTTGTGAGCAGGCTAAGCTGGCTGATG
>JADZDZ010000147.1 GCA_020850785.1 Candidatus Sumerlaeota bacterium
AAACTCAGGATTGCATTGGGCAACGAAATTCAAGGGGTGTTCTGCTTGCCTTGGGAAACGTGGCGTGTAACGTGCCGCCCAGAGTGAGGAGTACGATGAAATCGAAAATGAAAAAAGCCGTCCTTTTTGGCTCAGTTGTGCTGGCCGCATCTCAGGCCCATGCTCAGACGCCGGATTTTGTCTGGACCTTCGACACCACGAACGGCGCATCCAGTTTTCAGGTGACATCGGCGGCGGGTTTTTCCGATTCCTCCCTTTATTCCGGCGGTTTTCCCGCGTTGGACCCCACCATCAACCTCGTGGTGGGGAAGCGCTACAAGGTAACCAACACCCTCGCGGCCTCCCATCCTTTGGCGATCATTGCCGCCAGTCCCGTGAACAACACCTCGCAGGATGTGATACTGTTCAGCCAGAGTGGCGCCGGGTCTTTCGAGTCCGATCTGGACGTGGCCTACGTGGAGACCGCCACGGAGATGACATTTACCGTAACGCAGGCCCTTGTTGATGCGATGAACGCGGGAGGGACGCGCGTTCCCGGCTACCGCTGTCAGATTCATTCCAGCACCATGCGTGGCCTGTTCAACATCAGCGGTCCCCCGACGCCAACGCCCACCCCGTCGCCGTCGCCGACCCAGTCTCCCACGCCGACCGTTTCCCCCAGCCCGACCGTGAGCCCGTCACCCACGCCCACTCCGATTCCCACGCCAAGGGGAAACGCCTCGTGGACTTTTGACGAGAACGGCCTCATTGATTATCAGCTCAACAGTGCCGCAAGCGTTTCAGATCCAACGATCTACAACGGAACGTTCCCGGCCCGCGATCCGCTGCTGCGGCTGCGGCGGAACTGGCGTTACACAGTGACGATCCTCAACGGGGACATGCATCCGTTCGAAATCACGGCGCTTGATCCCAATGATGAAGGGGATGACACGCTTCTGCTGGGCACGCTGCTGGAGGGAACTTTCCAACACGACCCAGCGGTGAATTGGACCGATGATGGGGGAGTGCCGAATCAAACCGTCGCCTTCACCCTGACGGATGCCTTGGTTGACGCCTTGGAGGCGAAGAAGCCGGGCTACCGCTGCAGCGTCCACCAACTGGCGATGAAGGGATTCATTTTCATCTGGCCAAAGGCTGTGGAAGTCCTTCTGGGAATGGCGCCAAATTCGGGTAGCGAGGACTTCAACGGGGACGGTATCCTTGACGCCGCGGATCAACTCCTTGCTCCCTGACGCGAGTGTGATCGGCCAAACCTTTTTAAAATAGCATCAATCAAATTCCCGGAAACCTCAAGATTTCCAGCCAGATGCGAACTGGAGTATAGAACGACTATGGCTTCGTTGATCGAGATTAAGAAGCTAAGAAAGCAATTCGGCCCGTTCGTCGCCGTTGACGATGTCAGCTTCAACGTGGAGCGGGGCGAAGTGCTGGGATTCCTCGGCCCCAACGGCGCCGGAAAATCCACCACCATGAAGATGGTCACGGGTTTCCTGACACCCAATGGCGGAACAGCGATTGTGTCGGGGCATGACATTGCGAAGGAGCCGATGAAGGCGAAGGAGAAGATCGGATACCTTCCCGAAGGCGCCCCCGCCTATCCGGACATGACGCCGCATTCCTTCCTTCGCTTCATTGCGGAGATTCGCGGCTTCCGCGGCGCAGACCGTGACCGCCGCGTGGATGAAGTGGTGTCGAAGGTGTCCCTCGAATCGCATCTTTACGTTCCCATCGAATCCCTGTCGAAGGGCTACAAGCGCCGCGTCGGCCTCGCGCAGGCGATCCTTCATGATCCTGAAGTGCTGATCATGGACGAGCCGACGGATGGCTTGGACCCGAACCAGAAATTTCATGTGCGCAAGCTGATCAAGGACATGGCGCCAAACAAGGCGACGATCCTGTCCACGCACATTCTGGAGGAAGTGGAGGCGGTCTGCACGCGTGCGATCATCATCGCCGCAGGGCGCGTGATCGCCGATGGAACGCCGCAGGAACTGGCGGCGCGATCCCCCAGCCACAATGCGGTGTCGCTGCGCATCAGTCGTGAGGGCGGGGCGCAGTTTCGCGAGAAGCTGGAAAAGATTCCCGGCGTGAAGCGCGTTGAAGTGAATGAAAACGGCGAGGGCGGAAGCATCGCGCTGCGGCTGTTCCCCGAACGGGGACGCACAATC
Organism: Candidatus Sumerlaeota bacterium; assembly: GCA_020850785.1. GTDB lineage: Bacteria > Sumerlaeota > Sumerlaeia > SLMS01 > SLMS01 > JADZDZ01. The sequence continues at coordinate 2,169 of JADZDZ010000147.1, forward strand.
CTGAAGGATGTGAGCAAGCTGGCGTTCGACCAGCGCGTGGAGATTGATGAAATTCACGAGGATCGCGGCAGGCTGGACGAAGTCTTCCGCGAACTGACGCACGAAGCCACTGTCAAGGCCGGGAGAGAAAACTAACAATGGGCAAGACGTTCGTGATTTTCAAGCGCGAGCTGGCCAGCTACTTCATCACGCCGCTCGCCTACGTGTTCATCATCATCTTCCTGTTCCTGTCCGGCATCTTCACATTCTACGTGGGCGGTTTCTTTGAACGGAACCAGGCGGACCTTGTTTCCTTCTTCCAGCTTTTGCCATGGCTGTTTCTCTTCCTGATCCCCGCGATCA
>JADZDZ010000148.1 GCA_020850785.1 Candidatus Sumerlaeota bacterium
ACGTCCACCTTTCCGGCCACGCTGCTTTCGCCCAGCACCACCGAATCAAGGTTCACTTCATCGATCGCGAAGGGAATGTATTCCTCGGCTTCCCATCGCAGGGCATTCTTCAATTCCGCTTCGGGCATTTGCGGAAGCTGGATGTACCGGACAATGATCGACTCACCACTCACTGCGGAAACGGTATGCTTCGCAGCGATCCGGCTCTGCTGCATCGCCCTCTGGATTGCGTTCACCTTCAACTGGTAAACGTCAGATGATCCAGCTGCCGTCCTGTCGCCATTGGGATAAACATCCGCAATTCCGAACCTTACCAGTTCGAATTTGTTGCCAGCCCTGCGCAGCTCCACCGCCTTGACTTGATAGGAGCCGACATCCAGACCAACAACCTTGTTTCCACCAAACATAAGGAGAACTCGCTTTCCCGCAGTCTCTTCTCGTTATCGCCTCGTCATGCTCAACGGCCTACTCTCGAACCGTTCGCGCGTTGTCCCGCCATCGCCGCGACATTCAGCCAACTTCCAATGGCTCAGGCGTCCACACGCCCTTTCCCATTGCCTAAAATACTTTCCAATTCCCGCCATGGATACGGTTCCGCCATAGGAGCCGCAAGGAAATTCAGCCTCGCGACCAGCCTTTTCAAACCATAATCCGTTGGTGAATCTCAGGTTGCACACGCCTTGAGTGCTATCGTCTGACTTTTGATGAGTTCTCCTTCGAAATACCCCCTGTGGACAGCTTTTTTTGTATCCACCACCGCCAATCAGGCTTTTTTTTTCACCCCTTCAGTTGAATCCCCTAAGAGTCATCCCCAGCCCCGGAGGCCCTTCCATGCGAATCCCCCAGTATTTCCGCAGTCATCGCAGCCGCCGCTTGCCGCAGCCTTCGACCAGCCAAAATGGCCTTGGAATCACCCTTTTCCTCCTGCTTCTCATCCTCCCAGGCCTGCTTCACGCGCAGGAAAAGTGGATCGCCATCGAAAAAATCTGCCCCGTTGACGGGGCGAAATGCGCCCTGCTGGAGCCCGCCGCGCCTCCCGCGCCCGTCTTGAGCCAGCCCGCCCGCTTCGACGCTCTGGAGGAGCCATTTGCCCATCCCAATTCCTGGTTCCAGTGCCGCAGCTGCGGTTTTGCCTGCTACATGACCGACTTCAAGAAAATGGAGCCGGCGCAGGCGAAGAAGGCGCTCGCAATCGCCAGTGCCATGGGGAAACCGGATGAGGAAAGATCATATAACATGACTAAATTCAGCGAACGGCTGGAGGTCGCCCAGCTATATTTCCCCGTGCTCGGCAGGACCGGGCAGCCGGCCTTCCTTGCGGATTTTTACCGGCTGAAGGGCTATGTTTATGAGCAGGATAATCAGCACGACAAAGCCCGCGAAGCCCGCACGCAGGCCCGCATGATTACTGCGGATTTGATCAAGGACGGCAAAAATGCCGGTCTGCTCCGCGAATACCTCTGGGAACTGGCCGCGCTCGACTACCGGCTGGGAGACCACAAGACCGCCCTTGAGAACCTTGAACGGGCTGCAAAGCTTCGTTATTACAGCCAGATGCTCAACCAACAGGGAAACGAGCAGCGAAATCGCGAGCTCACAAACCTCATCGCCGACTTGCAACAGCGCATCGAAAGCGACGACAAAAAGGCCGCTGAACAAAAAACCCCTGCGAAGAATCCATGACTCCTTCCATCAAAGAAAATTCCCAAGCCGCCGGCCTCTGCTACATTGTGACGGTGGGCACCACGTATCCCGGTTCATCCACCGATGTTGTGCAGGCGCTCATTGACGACCTGCGCCCCGCCAATCCCAGCAGGGTTGTGGTTCTGGCGACGAAGGATTCCGTTCCCAACGGCGAGCGCATTGTGAAGGCACTTGGCCTCCCGCCCGCGCAGCAACGCATCCGCGTGATCAAGTCCGCACAGTCACTCGATGAAGCCTACCTCGCGACCACGCAGGAAATCGAGCGCCTGCTTCAGGCCGGCGTGAACGAACACGACATCATCCTGCAATACACCGCCGGCACGAAGGTGATGAGCGCCGGAGCAGTCCTTGCCGCCGTCAATCACGGTGTGCGCTCGCTCCGCTATCTCTATTCATCAGGCCCGAAGGGCACCTCCACGCCCGTCACAACATCAATCGCCGCCGTTGTCGCGGACTCGAAGTTCCAACTCGCCGTGAAGTTCACGGAGGAGCTTCGCTTCCGCCCTGCGAATGACATCATTCGCGAAATGCCACTCGAACAGTTGACGGCGGAGCAGCAGGAATACGCGCGCGCCCTTCTGGACCTCACGTATGCCTACGCCGACTGGGATAATTTCCGCGTGAAGGATTTCCTGCGCCGCTACCGCGCCTGCGAATCGTGCCTGAAGGATTTTCCCGCACTCGCAAAATTCCGCATCACCTCGCACCACATGGTTGCGCTCGCCAGCATTCGCAAGGCGAACGCCATGGATGATTCCTTCCCCGATGAGTTGATCATCGACATCGTCAACAACGCCATTCGTCGCCTGGTGGAACGCCGCGCCGACGATGCCATCATCCGCCTGCATCGCGCTGCGGAACTCTATGCGCAGGCATTGCTGAAGGAAAATTACGACATTCGCACCGATGACGTGGAGATTCGCAAGGTGCCGCCGCGCAATCGCATGGCCTTCGAATCCGAACGTCGCCTAGACGATGCGAAGATCAAACTGGGCCTGCGGAAAAGCTACGAACTGCTGGAGATTCTTGGCCACCCCGTTGGCGCCGCATTCCGCGAGCACCAAAACTTCCGCACCATCCTCGACGAGCGGCGAAACTTCGTCCTCGCCCATGGCACACGCCCCGCCACCACGAAGGTTGCCCTCGCGTTCTACAACGAAGTCGAGGCGCTCCTCATCAATCTCATCCAGAACTTTCGCGCCCGTGCCGCTGCACAGCAGTTCCCTTGGATCGACCACGAGACGATCCTCTCCCGCCTCTCACGCATCCCCGTGGGTGATGAAACTTCGGAGGTCAATCGCGAGGAACGAAAGCCCGCCGAACCGCCAGCGCCTGTGAAGCCGAAACGCCCTGCGAAACGGAAGCGCGACTGACTTCTACTCGGCGGGTTTCAACTCCACCGTCGCGCCCGCCGCTTCCAGCGCGCTCTTGAACCGCGTGGCCTCTTCCTGCGACAGGCCGCTGCCAACAACCGTCGGCGCCTTTTCCACGAGGTCCTTCGCCTCCTTCAGGCCCAGCCCCGTCGCGGAGCGCACTTCCACGATCACTGAAACCTTCTTGTCGCCGACGCGGCTGAGGAACACATCGAAGGTCTCACCCTTGGAAGTCGCGCCACGCGATTCTGAAAGGCCATCCGCAAGCGGCACGGGCGTCGGCATCGGCATCACATTCACCGACGATCCCTGCCGTTTCATCTCCGCCGTCTTCGCATCGATCATCATGCTGCCGATAACCTCCAGAAACGTCGCGAAGCTGTTCTTCTCAAGCGTGTCCTTGTAGGCCGCCACAGTTGCGCGGTTTTCCGCAGGCAGCGGCTCGGCCACCCCGTTCAGCGAATCCTTCACGGAATCCGGATCGATGGAAATTCCCCGCATGTTTGGATTCTTTGCCATCTCCGCGTTCATTGCCTGAGTCTCCCTGTCCCACTTCATCGCAATTGGTGACAGGTCGGGATCGCCCGCATCGGCGCCGTCCATTACCGTAAGGTACGTCATCATGCTGTAGTAGCGATACTCATTCAGCGACATGTTGTTCTTATCAAGCTGCGCCGCATACTCGTAGATTCCATTCTTCATGAAATCCATCACTGCGGACACCAGTTCCAGCGCCCCCGGTGGGTTCTTTGGATCGTTGGCTTGAATCTTCTTGAGCACGGGGTGGGCCATGATCGTCGCGGCGATTGATTCCCGGACGGCGAAGTAGGCTTTCATTCGCTCCGGATCCAATACGTCGCCCGCAGGTCGCGTGAAGGGGTGGCTTGTATTCGTCTGTTCAACGCGCGCCACGCCCGACTTCAGCGCATTCCCAATCGACGCCAACTTGTAGGTTGCGAACCCAATGACGCCAACCACCGACAATATGACAAGCAGCACAAAGATGCCGCATCCAATCAGCCATTTTTTCTTGCTGCTCATGACGTGGTTACCTCGCTTGAAATTTCGCGAAACCTGCGACGCGGCATCGCGCGACGCAAGGTTTTCACGCCGACAATCAACTGCCTTCCTTCACTTCGATGGATGCGGAAACTGGTTTCAGTGATTCAACAGAGTGCGAGAACATCATCTCCAGAAACGCCAGTTGCGGATGCTCCAGAATCTCCTCCTTGTGCTCGATCACAAGGTTGCGATTCGCGGTTCTGGTTGCCTCGTCGCCGTTGATTTCGCTGGAGACCACCGAATCCCAACTCACCGGCTTCGTGCCCTGCTGCTTCATTTGTGCGATCTGCATGTTGAACTGCCGCAGGTTCTCATCGATGGAGTCATAGAGCGGAATCAGTTCCCGATCCCCCTGCGATTTTCCGTTGTAGATTGTCGTGTAGATCGTTCGCGAGAACCAGACGTATTCATCGGGCG
>JADZDZ010000149.1 GCA_020850785.1 Candidatus Sumerlaeota bacterium
AGCGACGGGAACCATCCGCTGGCTGTGGCAACCTGCAGCAGTTGCAATCCGATCAGGCATCCGATGGACAGGCCGATGAATCCCAGAATCACGATGCGGTAGGCGTTCACCCAACCGTAGACGCGCCCCCAACGCTGGTAGAGCAGTGCGGCGGGAAGCAGGAGCAGCGCGGTGATGACACCGATGGATTCCCAGGGGTGCTGCCGAATCATGGCGGGAAGGTCTTCGAGCAGGTAGACGAAAATCTGCGGGCCTTCCGAGTTCATGTAGTGAAACAGCACACCGAAGGCGGCGAGGAAGGTGAGGAGCCACGTGCCGACGCGGAAGGTGCGTGCGCGGCTTCCGATCACGAGCAGGAGGGAGAACTGCAAAAGGAGCAGGGAGTAGAGGGCGTAGATGGGCCAGCCCCAGGAGATGAGCTCCGCGTAGTAGTACACGCTGGTGAAGGCGGCCATCGCGAGCGTGAGGTTGGTGAGAATCTGATAGCGATTCAGGCTGACGCGCGCGGCGCCGCAATTGTGACAAAAGATGAAAGGTGGTTCGTTGGGCGTGTTGCATTGACGGCAGGCAATTGCCGTCGTGGACGCCCCCTTCGCTGTACCAGCGGGTTCGGTCATCATGCCCTGTGCCTCTCCCCGGGCGCGCCCCGTTGCCCGCCTGCGCTCCCTCGAATAACGATCCCGCGTGGGATGAGTACCATTCGGCACCCACCCCACGCGAGAAGAAAGTTACTCGCTTTCGCCGGGAAGATGCGCGCGGGAGAGGGTGATCCCCTGCTTGAGGAGGCGGTCCTCGACCAGCAGAAGGTTCTGATCACCGGCTTTTTGGACCAAAAGGAGGAGTTCGTGCATGGTGGAAAGCTCCTCCACCTGCTCGTCCACGAACCACTTCAGGAAGGAGGCGGTTGCGTAGTCGCTTTCCTTGTGGGCGAGGCCCATGAGGCGGTTGATCTGCTCCGTGACGGTCTTTTCCTGGTTGAGTGATTCCTGAACGGCGTGCTCCACGGACTTGAAGGTCGCCATGGGGGCGGGGACGGTTCCGATGAGCACCTTGCCGCCGACGTCGAGCATGTAGTGGAGGAGCTTGAGGGCGTGGTCGCGCTCTTCTGCGGATTGCCGGAAGAAGAATGCGGACAGGACCTTGAGACCCTCCGAGTCCATGTAGCTCGCCACCGAAAGGTAGGCGTTTGAGGAATAGAGTTCGTTTACGATTTGTTCGTTGATTGCTTTTTCAGTCGCTTTGGAAAGCATGGCCAGTTGTCTCCATCGCCATTTGAAATGAGCCGCGCCAGTTGTGGGGTGCGCGGCGTGGAAGGATCGTCCCACGGCGGGGAGTCACTAAGTCCAACATATAATTTTCAGCCATGGAAATCGGCGGATTGGCAGGCAAAGGGATTGTTCGGTGTGGGCGGCAATGCTCTGCGGTTGCTGAAATTGCTTAGCAATGGCAAAGCCGCGCGCCGGCGGCGTGCATCAGGCCGTGCGCGTGAAGCGAACGGAGTAGAAGCCGTCGGTACCGTTGGCGGAGGGGGAAAGTTTCAGTTCGCCGTTGGTGGAAAGTTTGACGGGGAAGTCGGCGGGGGCGGATGCGAAGCGGAAGTCCTTGTGCGCGTTGAGGAACGCGGCGGCTTGAATTTCGTTTTCCTCCGCGAGGAGCGAGCAGGTGGCGTAGACGAGTGTGCCGCCGGGCGTCACGAAGCGCGACCATTGTTCGAGCAGTTCGCGCTGTGATTGCTTGTAGTATTCCAGACGCGCGGGGGAAAGGCGCCACTTCCCATCGGGGCTGCGGCGCAGGGTGCCGAGGCCGCTGCAGGGCGCATCGACAAGGACGATGTCCGCAGGGGGAACGGCGGCTGCGGGTTCGCCCGTCTTCTTCAGCGGGATGGAGGCGTCAACGATGGTCACGCCGGCGCGGGCTGCGCGGCGTTGCAGGCTTTCGAGGCGGGATGATTCGATGTCGAAGGCGTATATACGCCCCTTGTTTTCCATGAGTGCCGCAAGCTGCAGCGTCTTGCCGCCGGCGCCGGCGCAGGCGTCGATGACGGTCATGCCCGGCTGCACGCCGACGTGGACGCCGACAAGCTGGCTTCCTTCGTCCTGCGTTTCGAACCATCCTTCGGTCATGTTGGGAAGGGCCATGCGGGTGATGCGCTGACGAAGCATGAGGCCGCCGGGAACAAGGGCGCTGCGTTCGAAGGAGGTCTTCGATTCGGCGAGGGCCGCCTCGGCGGCTTCGACGGTGGTCTTCAGGGTGTTGATGCGCATGCCGACGGGTGCCTGTGCGTTGAGCGATTCGCCGAGCGCACGAAGCTCTGCGGCGGTGCGCCCCTGTGCAAGGCGCGCCCAGAGCCAGGTGGGGAAGGAGAAGGCGCGGTCCTCATCGAGGATTTTCTTTGGCGTCTTGTAGAGGTCGGCCACTTCGACGACGCGTTCCATCATGCGCGTCATGGAGGGAGCCTGCACGGCGACGTGGGTGGATGGCGTGGGCCAGAAGCGAATCAATTCCTCCGCGACGACGGCGGCCTGTTCGTACTGCAGTTCGACGGCGGCAAGGCCCATGCGAATGGTGTCGACGGCGCGGTCGGCGCTGGTCTGGCGGGTGACTTCCTTGGAGGCGCCATCGGCGCGGAGCCAGAGGCGGGTGCCGACTTCCGTGGTGACGGGAAAGCCGGAGGAGAAGCGCGTTTCGGCGACGATGGTGCCGGCGAAGGCGGACAGGATGGCTTCGTCGAAGCGGCGCAGGTGGCGCAGGACGTGGAAGAAGCAGTCGGACAGGAAGGCCTTGTCCTTTGCGCCGAGGACCTTGCGCTCGCGTATATACGCGGCCAGTTCGCGATCGGCGGGGCCGTTGGCGCGGCGGAACTCAAAGAGGAGTTCCGCGCCGAGTTGAAGGAGTGCCTTCGTGATCATGCTGGTGCCACCGCCTCTGCCTCGCCGGCCTTCACGGAAAGTTTTCCTGCGGCCCACAGGCCGTAGATGGTGATCGGAAGCCACTGAAGGAAGTGGACGACGGCCGTGAAGGCGAAGGCCTGGGCCCGCCCCGCGGCGTCGTTGGGCACCACACCCATCAGGAGCAGTGCAATCAGTCCGCCGAATTCATAGAGTCCCCAGAAGCCCGGCGACGAGGGAATTGAGATGACAACGCAGGTGACGACGACGAAGGCAAGCGACTGGCCGAAGGTCATCTGCACGCCGGGGAATCCCCAGCCCATGAGCTGAAAGGAGAAGGCGACGCTGAACCAGATGATGAGGGAGTGGATGGCGAGCATCACGATGGCCTTGGGGCTTTTGACGCTTTGAATGCCGGAGGTGAAGGATTCGATGAAGGCGATGAGCTTTTCCTTCACGATGGCGGGAAGGAGCGGCATCCTTTCAAGAATCGCGATGTAGAGTTTCTTCATGGCGGGAACAAGGAAGCTGCCGAGCACGATGGTCATGGCGACGGCGAGCAGGGAAATGGACTTCGTGGCGGTCTTCAACCATGCGGCATCAATGATGATTTCCTTCCCGCCAAGGTTGTAGGTTTCCTTCACCGATGGATCGATGGACATGTAGTAGGGCATGCCGATGAAGAGGACGAGGAGGGTGATGACGTCGATGACGCGTTCCAGCAGGACGGTGGAGAAGCCGGTTCCGTAGGGGACTCCCTCGGCCTTGGACAGCGC
>JADZDZ010000150.1 GCA_020850785.1 Candidatus Sumerlaeota bacterium
GCGCAAACCCGCGCAAAGGTCTCCCGTGCGCGCGCCGACATGCGAACCATGGTCACCGCCATCGAAGCCTACGCGGTGGACTGGAGCAAGTATCCCAATGACTACGTGCTCACGCTGCAGACACGCCCCGATGGGGAATTCGAAACCTCTGAATCCTTCCTTCCGCCCACCATTTCGACTCCCGTTGCCTACCTCACCTCCAGCTTCCTGAAAGACCCCTTCATCGACAAGGGTGTCCCGACTCTGAACCTCACGAATCCCTACTACACCACGCTCTTCTACCAGTGCGTGAACACCTCGGTCAGGGCGGCGCAGGGACAGCCCGCCGGATACACGGCCTCATGGCAGCCACTCGCAGTGGGAGCCATCAACTCGCAGAAGTCATCGCAGGGCTGGGCAACAATCATCCCCGACGCGAAGACCCGCTACGGCGAATGGAAACTGGGTTCTCTGGGACCGGACCGCTATTATCTTGGCGGCGTGCACATCTACGATCCCACCAATGGCACCGTCAGCCGCGGCGACATCTACCGCACGCAGAAGCAGCCAACGGGCGGATTCTAAAGACTTCTCGCAGGGCGTCGTGAGGGACTTGACAGCCCGGCGCGATCCTTGCACTATCCTTGTCCGGCGTCGTGATTCATCACACGGCGCCGGACTTCTCTTTTTCACCCGTGGGGGCGACCGGTTTCGACGGGGAGTATCAGGGAAGTGGCTGCAGGCCGAGCAAGGTCACGCCACACCTCGTTAAACTGTCGCGCGGCACAAAACGTAATTGCCAACGATGAATTGGCCCTCGCTGCCTAATACGCAGTGACGTTCACCTCCACGCTCGGCCCGTGGCCGGGGGATGAACGCCGACCAACGGGCTGGTCCGCAGGAGCCACGCGAAGGGCGCCGAGGGACGAGATCAAAACTCCGCTGGTGCGCGCGGTTGGGCCTGTGAACTCCCTGCCGACGCACGAGACTCCAACTGGTCACTAAGCCTGTAGACGTCACTTCTGGGAGCTCTTCGGACGCGGGTTCAATTCCCGCCGCCTCCACCAACCTTTGCCGGGTTGTGGGCATGACCGCGAGGCTGACAAAGCCTCCTGTCTCACCGTCAGGATTTCGTCCAGTTCAACTTTGCGTCGCGGAAGAGTGCGCGCATAGCATCCACCCATGATGGTGCCGGATGTCCCGCCTTCCTCCCCCCGACCTGATGGGTCGGTGCGGGCCGCCATGCGTATCACCGCCATCGGTGGCCTCACATCGGTGGCGCTGGGGATCATCAAGATCACCACCGGCATCGTGGGACAAAGCTACGCGCTGATTGCCGACGGAATCGAATCAATCACCGACGTGGTGTCCTCCGTCGTGCTTTTGCTGGGGCTGTTGTATTCATCAAAGCCCCCCGATGAAGAGCATCCCTATGGCCATGGAAAGTTGGAAACTCTGGCGGGATTGTTCGTCGCCTGCGCAATCCTGATCGCGGCCATTGTCATCACGATTGAATCCATGCAGGAAATCATGACGCCGCACCTGACGCCGAAGTGGTTCACGCTGCCCGTCCTTGTCTTGACGATCGTCGTGAAGGTCATCACGTCGCGCCTGGTGCTGCGCGGCAGCGCGCAGCATGGTTCGGAAGCCTTGAGGGCGGATTCGTGGCACCACCTGTCCGACGCCATCACGTCAGGGGCGGCCTTCGTCGGCATTTCGATCGCGCTGATTGGCGGAGGGAATCGCTGGGCTTCGGCGGACGATTGGGCGACGCTGGTCGCCTGCGTCGTGATTTACTGGAATGGAATGCGGCTCGCTCTGCAGGCCGCAAATGACCTGTTGGATCGTGCGCCAAGCGCGGATTTTCTGAAGGAACTCAGGGCAATCGCCTCAACCGTCGAAGGCGTGCAGGGGATTGAAAAGATGCGCGTTCGCCAGAGCGGCATGGGATACATGATGGATATTCATGTGGAGGTCGATCCGCAGATGACCGTGGTCGATAGCCATGAAATTGCGCACGCCGTCACGCGGACGCTGATGACATCCGGCAAGCGAATCAAGGACGTCACCGTTCACATCGAGCCGTTTTCAAGCGGCGCCGAGCAGTTGCTGCTTCCACTCACCGAGGATGATTCACCGAACGGAAACTGAGGCGTCGCGAATGATTTCCCCTTCTTGCCAGCCACAAAAATGGCGCTCGTGGGGGGCACTGAATAGTCCGCGCCCGCAAATTCAGTCATTCCGAAATTGGCAATGATCATGTCGCCATCATCCCCCCATTTTGTCATTTGCACAAGATGATCCGGCGTCAGGTATTGGAAGGACGTCATGCGCGTGAAACCCAATTTCTGGTGAAGCGGCGACCATTTGTCATAGTGCTGCTTCAGGTCGCTGCCCCGCTTGCCGACAGTATTGTAGTTCATGTGAACCATCGGTGGACACATCCAAAGCATTTCGATCAATTCCACGGTCTTCACAACTTCCGGGTACTTGAAACGATCGTTGGACCAGTGATGCGTGGTGACAACGGCGTCATGGAAGGCAGCCTGAAAGAGAGGAATCCGAACCGCGGGATCGTAGTATAATTTGCGGTACTGCTCCTTGATGGGAACCGGCTTGAAATTCACTTCGGGTTCATCGGGCGGGTAGTAGCGGCCGCGATAGAACTTTGAATCCTTGCGCGTCATGTCTTCATCCCCCCAGCCGAAGTAGGGGCCGAGCAGTCCCTCCAGCAGCGCGACGCCTTCGATGGCGTAGACATTTCCGCCTTCCGCGCCGACCACGACCTTCTTTTCCTTCATCAACCAACCCAGACGGCGGGTGCGCTCCGCCGCGTCATCCTCCATCGCGTTTGTGTGGCGCGGGTTGTAGTCGTCATAAACTTCGCCGTAGGCGTCGCAATCAATGAAGTAATAGTTGAACGGGACCGAACGAAGGACGGACGAAACGCGCTCCTCGAAGTAGGAACGCGCCGCGAGCGGATTGAGCTTTCGTCCGATTCCCTTGAAGCCGGTGAGGTAACTGCCATCCGCGCGCATGATACCGCCCGTGTCCCAAAGGTCCTGCGTCATTTGCGCCGTCAGCCAGGTATTGTTCGTTCCCGCCTGCGCGGGATCGTGGATGCTGTGGTAGGAGTCGTAGGTTCCCATCAGCCATCCCCGCTCATCAGCATCCTTCGCAATCCACGGGCGCGACTGAATGCCTTCCCATCCATCAAAACACAAACGAAGACGATCAAAGCCAAGTTCCTTCAGCTTGCGAAGCATCTTCAATGACACGCCGTTACCCCAATCCTTCACGGGGAGAAAGGTATCGGGAAAATGTTTAAACAGCAGCTCCGAATTGGCCGAAATTCTTTCAACTTCCGAAGACGGCGCATCATCGCCGAGGGCCTTTGATTTCAGGGCGCTCGATAATCCATCGGCAATCAGACGCTTCATATATTGGTCAGTCCATTCGCTCTTCACACACGATTCCACCTGAGCCCATTCCTCTTCCGAGAATTGTGACTTCAACCGCATTTCAAAGGAATCAGGTGTGTTCGCGTTCGCGATCAACTTCGAGCAGAATGGCTTCCACTGCTTCGGAAGGATATCGTAGGCCGTGATCGGCGCATCGCCCCAGAGGTAAATATGAGGAGCACCAAGCAGCCTGTTGATCTGCGGGACGACGCGGCTTTTCTCCGCAAGCGTGGTGACGTGCCCCGTTTCGTCAAGCCACTCGCGATAGCGCAGCGCCGGCGTAATGGGAGACGCCCCGTCGTTGACAACAACACGCCACGTCACGGTCCGCTGCGGCGACTTTGCATTGAAATCATGAGTGAGCGAAATGCCGAGCGGCCCGGAGGCATCCTCGGCGAACGTGATCGTGTTTCGAAAGGGAGTGGAGAGCATCCAGGAAATGCAACGATCGTCGCGCAGCACACCCCAGAGCGGCATGGACATCCGCTCCAGCGTATTCCATTCCTCCTTCAACAGTTCATCGCGCCAGAACTTGTCGTGAACCGGGACCAGCAACCCCGAATCCCGCGCGAAGATGAGTTCCTCTCCCTCTTCAAACGTTCTCTTCGGCCAATTGAATTTTTTGTCGGGTGCGCCGGTTACGACCAACTCGAAAGCCCCACCGTCAGTCACGCGGCAGGCGATGGAAAATGCGTCGCCATCCAGTTTCCATTGCGCGGAATTCTTGCGCACCTCCAAGGCGGTCACTCCGCCCTCCGGGTGCACGGACGCGGAAACAACCGCGCTCTGGTTTTCCGAAAGCCACCGCGTTTCCAGCGTGGCGGGATCGATTGAAAAACGCGCGCCCCCCCCCTCGATGGTTATCGGTGCTGCGGAAAC
>JADZDZ010000151.1 GCA_020850785.1 Candidatus Sumerlaeota bacterium
AACGTGGGACGCACAACAGAACGTTCAACTGACTTTCCCAACTGCAACCGTCGTTGTGCAGCAGGGTGACTGGGAGGCGGCGAACAATCCCGATTTGCGAAGTCGTCCCAGCTATCGGCCGCACGATTTTCTTCCCGTACATGAAGCCGGCAGGTTTCACCTTGTGCAGGGATCACGCACGATCGCGCCCGGCATCGAGGTGATTCACACCGGCGGCCATACGCTGTGGCATCAGATTGTGAAGTTCACCACGCCGCGACAAGTGATCTACTACCTCGGTGACTGCATTCCTTCCACCGCCCACCTGAAGCCGCATTGGGTCATGGGTTACGACTTGTATCCGATGGATGTCATTCGCGCCCGCACGCGGCTCTTCCCGCTGCTCATGCAGGAGAACGTGACGGTTGTTTTCGGCCACGATCCCGCGACGCCCGTCGCGCGCATCGTTTCCGGTGGGAAGCCGAACACATTCGATTTCGTCGCCGCCCCGTTCGCTTCATGAATCGCAGGCGCGTCAGCGATCGAAGTGTCCGCTGGGGGATGATTGGCGTTGGGAACATCGCGCGCCATGCGCTCGCGCCCGCGATCCACAAGGCCGCCAATGCGGAATTGATTGCCGTGGCAACGCGCGATGCCGCGCGGGCATCCGCTCTCGCCGATGAACTGAAGGCGAGCCGCGCCTACGACTCCTATCAGGCGCTGATTGAATCCGATATTGATGCCGTTTACATCGGCCTCCCCAACGGGCTGCATGAGGAATGGGCGATCGCCTGTGCCAATGCGGGTAAACACGTGCTTTGCGAAAAGGCACTCACGTTCACCGCCGCTTCCGCCGAGCGCATCACCGGTGTCTTCGCGCAGAACGGAGTCCTGCTGCAGGAAGCCTACATGTATCGTCATCACCCGCAGTGGGACGTCGTACATCGTATCCTTCGCGAAGGGAAACTGGGGCGCGTCACCGCAGTCGTCACGATGCTCAGCGGAAATCTGGAGAAAACGAATCTCGCGGATCATCGCTGGTCGGCGTCCCTCGGCGGGGGAGCGCTCTTTGATGTCACCTGTTACGGCATTGACATCAGTCGCTACGTACTTGGCGCTGAGCCGCTTTCCGTGACCGCTACGGCGGGCCTCACGCCAACCGAAGGCGTTGATCGTATTTCCACTGTCACCATGATGTTTCCCGATCAGGTGATGGCGGTCGCCATCGGAAGCCTCGCTTCCCATCACAATCAATTCACCCGGATTGTGGGGACGGAGGGCACACTGGAGGTCCTGCGCCCTGTCATTCCGGGCCGTGACCCCGCGCCGCTGGTCCTGCGCCGCGATGGCCATCCTGATGAAACAATCAGCGCATCCGCCGCCGACCATTTTCAACTGCAGGTGGAGAATTTTTGCCGCGCGGTCTCATCATCAGGCGGGCGTCAGTATCCCGGCGAGAACGGCCTGAACAACTGTCGCGTGTACGAGGCCGCCGCGAAGAGTTTTCACTCCCCGCGATAGCGATCTTTCCAAGTGGAAGGCAAAAAGAAACGGCGCGATGTGGTCATCGCGCCGTCGTTGGTGTTTCCTTTGGCGGGGCTTCAGGCGATGCGCTCGCCCATTTCGCCCGGCTTGAAGAAGAGCGCCTTGCGCATGTTCACAAGAAGCTGTTTCTGCTCGTCGATCTCCGCCTTCACGTGCGCATCCACGCGCGACACGAAGGGTGATTTCCCTGTCGTCAGATACATGTACGTCTCCGCGCCCATGGGTTCCACGATTTCGACCGTGGCGGTCATCGGCTCAAGGCTCTCGCGGTCATCGGTGCGGATGTGGCTCGCATCGTAGAAATCCTCGGGGCGAATGCCGCAGGTCACCTTCTCCTTGTCGTAGGAAGCCGCGTTCAATTTCTCCGCCTTCTCCGCAGGAATTTTCAGGCGAACCTTCCCCTCGTCAAAATACAAGCCGCCGCCTTCCTCCACAATGCGGCCTTCCATGAAGTTCATCGGTGGCGATCCGATGAAGCCCGCCACAAACTTGTTCACGGGATTGTCATACAGCGTGATCGGATCATCCACCTGCTGGATGATTCCATCCTTCATGACGACGATGCGATCGCCCATCGTCATCGCTTCCACTTGGTCGTGCGTCACGTAAATCATGGTTGTTTGCAGTCGCGCGTGGAGCTTGCTGATTTCATTGCGCATCTGCACGCGCAGCTTTGCGTCCAGGTTCGATAACGGTTCGTCGAACAGGAACACCTTGGGCTTGCGAACGATCGCGCGCCCCACCGCCACGCGCTGCCGCTGGCCGCCGGAAAGCGCCTTTGGCTTGCGATCCAGATAGTCCGTGATGCCCAGCAACTGCGCCGCGTCCATCACGCGCTTGTGAATCTCGTCGCTCTTCATCTTCTGCATGCGAAGACCGAACGCCATGTTGTTATACACGGTCATGTGCGGATAGAGCGCATAGTTCTGGAACACCATCGCGATGTCGCGCGATTTCGGCGGCAGGTCATTCACCACCTTGTCGCCGATGCTGATGGTCCCCTTGGAAATATCCTCAAGGCCCGCCACCATGCGCAGCGTCGTCGATTTCCCGCAGCCTGACGGACCGACCAGCACCAAGAACTCTTTGTCCTGGATGTCCAGATTCACGTTATCCACGGACGGCCGCTGCGCGCCGGGATAATACTTGAACACGTTCTTCAGCGTGACTGAAGCCATGCGATGCACCTCGCGTTTGCGTTACTCATTGAAGCCTGAAAGTTACACCCTGCTGCAAAGGTTTCGCCGAGTGCCCTCTTTGAAGGACGCCACAGGAATGCTGTGTGCCCGCGCAAGCGTCAAGGTGGAACCGCCCCGCTACTGAAACAGAAAGCCGCTGCCGCCCGCCGTGGTGGTGAGGTCCGATTCCGGGTCGCCGAAAAGCAGGTGAATGTGCCGCGTCTCGACCTGGTCCGGATATTCCGTCGTGAAGGCGATGCGCGTTCGTGCGATCAACTCACCGACACTCTTGGGCCTGCTGCTGCCCGGCAGTCCCAACAATTCAATCGCCTCGATGCTGAAGAGCTTCTCGCTGTCGTAATAGTCGATGCCCGCAGAGGCAACGTTGGCCACTGCCCCGCGGTTTAACGGTTGAAGAAGCCAATGCTCGCCCAGGGCGCGGTCGCTCGCGCCGGGAACCGCATAGTATCCATTGAAGCAGGTGAAAGTCAGCACCATCGGCCACTGCTGATCCGTCGTGATCGTGGCAATGTCCGAGGAGGTGAAATACGTCCCACCCGACGGCCCCCACACGTTGTAATTTCCATGGCCAAAGTAGAAGAAGAGTGATGGACCCAGTGGCGCCAGTTCGAACGCATCGTGTACCGCAGCATTCATCGCGCTGGGATTGAACTCCGGCAGGTTTGTCACGGTGTTCGTCGTCACGTAGTCCATCGCGTTGACGACGACCGAAGGCAGCCCCGTTGGCGCCCACAGGCCCGGCCACAAATTCGCATCCGGCGTCACTGTTGCGGGATCGTAGTCCGTTGTGAAGACCGCAGGGCGATTCTGCTGACCAAGGAAATTTTCCCGATTGTCGTGCGCGATGATGCGATCAACCATCATTGTCACTTCCGCGGCGCTGCGCGCGGGAAGCCTTCCCACCATCGCATCCGGCAAATCATCATTTCCCACAAGCAGCGCATAGGGCGCGTCCACATTCGTCTCGATGCGGATGGCGCTCCCGAAGGCTGCAGGCACGCTGTTTTCGATGAAGGTGGGAACTTCGTAGGCGCGATTCAGTCCCAGGTAATTGTGCCGGTCGAACGTTGCTGTTCCCACAAGGATCAGCGATGGAAACGCTGCGCGATCACCGGGCGCGAAGGCGGCAACAATTTCCGCGAAGGCCTCACGAATGGCATCCGGCGATTCCTGTCCGTGGGAGAAGACGTCGTAGGCTGCCTGCGGATCAAACGTGTAGTACCCCGCGCCGCGATGCGCCAGCAGTGGCTGCAACGCCGCGCCAAGATCATCGTGACGCACATAGATTCCCTTCAGGAAATCGATGTTTTCCGCCGCGAAGGTTCTCGCCGTTTCCAGCGTCGCGCTCTGAATCGTTGCAATGCGTTCCGCGTAGAACGTGGAGGCATCGGCGGGCGCCTCAAACTCGATCGCCACCGTGCCCGTCTCGTCATTGAACACATTCGGCGAATCCAGAATCACGGGATGTGCTTCATCCGTCACATCGAGCAGGAGAACATCCGCCGCAGTTGTCCCCGTGGGAAATCCCCCAATCGTCACGCGCCTCGGTTCCGCCGTCTCCTCCACCTGCAACAGCAACCGACCGGCTGAATTCAACCGCGGCTTTCCGTACCATCCAAGCTGAATCGAATCCAATCCCTGACCATCAATGGAAATCGAACCACCGGCAAAAATGCGATGCACGACAGTCACCTGCCGCCCCGCCACGGGACCGGGGGAGCGAACGCTCCGCTTCGCCGGGGAATAGAAGTATCCACCCGCGAACGTTTCCTCCGCATCCTGCCAGACGCCGGTATACTCCTCGCTGTAACCCTGCATCCCGATCTTTGCAAAGTGATCGGGGCTGAAGCCAATCACGTCTGTGATTCCGAACAGCCGTGCACGAGCGTAAAGGACGTCGCTCGTCACCACGTCGTCGATTTGCAACTGCGTGCTTCGCGAAGGGAAACTCGACGAGGTTCCCACCAACCGATAGGCCGTGATGCGCTCGCCAAAGGGGAGCGTAACCGCGCGATCGTAGAGCGCATTCTGCTCATACCATCGCGTCCTCCACTGTTCGACTTCGGCTCCCGCTGCAGTCAGCGTCGAAAACGCCGGACGCGATGTGATTGCGGGCGAAGGGGTCGCGCTGGCGCCATCCACGCAAATTGCATCCTTCGCGGCGATCGACGGCGGCGCCTTCGGCACGTACGCCCAGATCACGTCCCCCGGCAATGCTCCGCGTGCGATTTCCACACAGTGATGAAACAGCCGCGTCGTTGCGAAGGCATTCGATGAAAATGAGAGCACGCTCCCCTTTGTCGATTCATTGAAGACCAACTTCTGCGGGGCGATGGGCTGCGGAAGCGTCAGCATCACGCGCCCGTGATTTGTCGCACGGCTTCCGCCAACCAGCGCCGCGCCATTCAGGAACGCATTGCGGCCAATCTGCAGCCCGACCGCGTCGGAGGGAACCCCCAACGTGGACACCTTGCGCCCCGCACGCGCCGTATGAATCAGCGAAATCGTGGCGGAAGTTTTCCAATCCTTCTTCGGTGAAAAGGAAACGCGAACACCATGCGTGACACCAACAGCCACGGGGCTCAGGTCAACAGCGACATTCTTCGCCGCGGAAGGATCATCGAAAAGCACTTGCCATTCGGAGGCATTGAAATCCGCGGCGGCGCCCGTGGCGATCAAGGCCGACGTCCGCCGCGAATCCACATCCTGCGCTTCTGGTCGCGGTGATGTGGCGCCAACAGCTTCAGGAATCACGTCCATGGGCACGTGTTCGCGAATCGCCTGCTCGTTGACCACGCGCGGAGTGAATGTCATCCGCCACTCTGTCTGCGCGCCATTCCGCTTCTCATCAAGCAATGCAACGGAGGCGCCAACGCTCATCGCGCACATTGCGAGAAGTAGAACCAGCAGCGCGACCGCGCCGGACCGCGAGCATCGCTGCAATCCGCTCAACCATTGCACACCCAAGCCACGTTGTTTTTGTGGCGCGAGCGTCTCGCCCGCGCATCTTTTATCCAGCCACGACATCTTCAAATGCGTTCTGTTCGCCACGAAAGAATCCTCAAAGAAGAATGGCCAGAAGGCATCTTCGCCCTCTGGCCACCATATCGTTACTTTACTTCCTGTCTATTCAGAAGTTGGACCAGTCGCCGATTGTCGTCTGGGCGCCGCCTGCCTTGTAGTTCACAAACGCCGGGCCATGGGTGGTGGTGGTGCCATTCAGGTCCACATCCACCAGATAATACCCGCGTGTTTCGCTCACGCCCAGAGGCTTGTCATCCGCCCAGCTATAGTTCACGCCCGACGCGCCATCAGCCTGCGCGGGAATGAATCCGACCTGCTCGCCAACGGTCGGCTGGCCGTTTGGCAGCACCGCCGCGCGGTGGATTTCGAATCCGGAGTTGTTCCACTCATTCATCGTCTTCCAGGAAACAATCACTGGCGCATCGCCGCCCGCGTGGGTGGCCTTCAATGTGACAAGGTCGGTCGCAAGCACGGAACCAGTCGGCCCCGATGTGATCGAAAGCTGGCACAGCGGCCCGAACAGGAACGTCGCACGTGCCTGCGAGGTGTTGCCTGTCTCGTCAACATACGTCAGGCGCGTCCCGCCGTAGGTGCTGGGCGCCGTGAAGGAAGGAGCCGTCGTGACGTTTGTAAGCTGATTGTTCGCCGTTGGCGTCACACGAACACGGTAACGAAGGCTCGCCGTCGCTCCCGAAGCCACCGTACCGGGATTCCATGTGATGTCCACATTGCTTGTGGCGTCGGCCGGCTGGTTGACGTTCGCGATGCTTCCTTGGGAAACCACGGCACTGTTCCCCACGTAGTTCACGCGCGGGGTTGGAATTCGGGCGATGATCCGGTTTGTGTTGGAGAAGGTGATCGACTGAGGCGTCGGGTTCGTGATTTCCACCTGCAACTCAAGAACCGTCGTGTTGCCGTTCGTGGGCGGATTGGGCCCGCTGATCACGTTGCGGATGAACTGCCGCGCCGTTGGCTTCAGCGGAGCGGCACCTGCGTCCGTCGGCAGATAGGTTCGGAACTTGTTCAGCGACGACCCCGGCGTGTTGGAAGGCTCATCCGTTCCAGCGGGATCCGTGGCACCACCGATCGTGTAAGCAAAATTCCCCATGTAAAGATCGGAGTAATTCGGGGTAATGCTACCGCTGTAGGTGCTCATGACCGTCGTGCGGGTCCACACCCCATACCCCTGGGCAACCGTGCCCGCCGTCTCTCCGAACGCGGGATACCCTGAAATGCCAGTCGTCGCCCACACGTTGTTGGAGGCAACACCGCTGGCCGCCGCGAATCCATTCGGCGCCGTGAAATTGATGGTGCCGACATCATCCATGTCGAAGCTTCGCGTGGAGCAACTGCACCCCGACGTGACGTAGGGATACTCCACATAGGTGCGCGTCTTTTGCGGTGCGGTGCCGTCGCCGTTAATGCCGTACATGGCGAAGGCATCCGTATAGACATTCAGTTCCGTGCCGCCCGATCCCGGCGTGCCATCGTGGGCCCGCACACCAATCGCATTCACACACGCGTCGCCAGCCTGCGTGCCGATGTTGTTGACTTCCAACCGCCAATGGCCGGCCGTCGGATTGTTCAGCGTGACCACACCGGAACCATTGCGGTGAACGGTCTGCCAAGTGCCGTTCGCCGTGGCGGCGCTCAGCCCTTCATCCGTGTTTGCCTGCGCCATTGTGAGCAGGTTGCCTTGGGCAGTCCCCGCAGGGTCAAACACCTGATAGGTACAGCTATTTCCGCCAAAATTGCCTGTCAGAACCCTGTCCCGATCCAAGGGGCCTTCTGTGGCACTGTTGCCAAAATCGGCATCAAAAACCTCAACGGTCAGGTTGCTGGTGCCCGGCGGCACTTCAATCCAGTAAATATACAGGTCATCGAAGGCGGCGCCTTGATCGTTGCTCACATAATCGCCGTACTGCCGGGGGGAACCGGGATTGTGCGGCATATACAACGAGGTATCGCCAGTGCTGGCGGCAAAAATCGGAGAGGCCAGCGCAATCGTTAAAATTGCCGTAAGAACGCCACTTTTTTTCATGGGAAAAGAGCTCCAAATATTGGAAACGTCGGGTGTTCCTACGTTCCATGCATGAGGGTCGGAGCTACTTCTACCAATATGATTCCCCCGTGCAATGGGAATCTGAGTAAAAAATCAGGGTTGTCGGAAGGAAGAAACGGAGTGTTTTACTGAAACCTGATCCAGTCACCCGCTGCGGGCGGTCCAAGGAAGCGCCGGCTGTCTCTGATGGGGGACCTTATGGCATTTTTCAAAATGACGTGGCCATTTTGAGGGTTGATCGCGCTTTTTTCAGTGGCGCGGGCGTCCCGCCCGCGCAATCTCTGGTTGGCTACGAAATTTCGGAAAATGCTCTAATCGGAATGGGAAGGCAAAAATGGTG
>JADZDZ010000152.1 GCA_020850785.1 Candidatus Sumerlaeota bacterium
CGACTGTCTATACGATGCGTTGAGGTCGATTCTTGACGACGACCAAATGCGCCGGCGCATGAGGGAGGACGGCCCCGCGCGAGCCGCCGCCTACGACTGGAAGTTGATCGCGGAAAGAACGCGCATCCTGATTGAGGAACTCGCGGCGCGCCAATGACAACTGAAAAACCGAAAATCTTCACCCACGAATACTACCAGCGCCTCTACGACGTGGAGGAAAAGCACTGGTGGTGCCGCGGCATGCGCCGCATCGCGGAAGAAATCATGGAGCCGTATATACGCGACCGCGCGCAGTGGCGCGTGCTGGACGCGGGCTGCGGCACCGGCGCCACGCTGGACTGGCTGCGACGCATCGGATTCCACGGTGATCATTTCGGGATTGACTACGCCATGGACGCGCTCCGCTTCTGCCATTCGCGCAGGCAACCGCTCATGGCGCAGGCTTCCATGCTCTCGCTCCCCTTTGCCGACAACACGTTTGATTTCATCACCTGCATGGACGTGCTTCAGCACCTGCCGCTGCCGCTTGGTGACGTGGAGGGACTGCGCGAGGCGCATCGCGTGATGCGGCCCGACGGCTTGCTGCTGGTGCGGTCGAACGCGCGCCGCATCGGCGACGCGGACAAATCGCAGGAGGTTGACTACCGCCGCTACTCGCTGGAGGAGCTGGAAAATTCACTGCGAAGCGCCGGCTTCGACATCGAGCGCATCACCTACGTGAACTGGCTGGATGCGCAGCGCGAACGCCTGAAGCCACGCAAGATCACGAAGGAAATCGCCTCCACCCACGTCGATCACGGCCTGCCGCTGCGGCTGCTGCCGCCGCACCTGTCGTGGATGAACGGACTGCGGTACGCGGAGCTGGCCACGGAGGCGCGTTACCTGCGCCGCAAGGATCGTTCGCTTGCGCGCGGCCATTCCACGCTCGCGCTGGCGCGCAAGGTTGGCGGATGAAGGCCACGGTGGTCATCGCCTCGCCGGACGGATCGCCGATCCGCCATCGCGACGATTTTCTGCATCAGGCCAACGCCTGCGACGCAGACGTGATCGCTGTCTATACAGACGGCCGGAAGGCCCGCGCGGAACTTTTCACGACGAGGAACGTGCGCGAGCTTCCCATCACGCAGCCCGCCGCGATGCTCACGCCCTACCTATGGCAGGTCGGCATCGAAAACAGCAGCGGCGACGTTGTCGTGCTGACGCTGAACGGCCTCGTGCCGCAACCGGGCTGGATCGCGGCGCTGGTTGATTCCTACGCCACCGCAGAAGCGAAGGTTGGCGCCCTTGGCGGTTCCATCGCGCCTGCAGCGGGAGTGTCGCTCGTGGATCGCGCCATCGCGCTTTCACGCTACAGCGCCTTCCTGCCGCCGCTTGAGCGCACCGAAGTGCATGACATCGCGGCCGACAACGCGTCTTACCGCCGCGAGGCCATCGCCTGCTGCGCAGACCTGATTGGCGACGGCTTTTGGGAGCCGCCGATCCATGAACGCATGCGTGCCAATGGCTGGAAACTGATGACGGAACCGGCCGCGCAAATGACGCATGAATCAACGAATGGTTTCGCCAGCTTCATCCGCCAGCGCCTGAAGCACGGACGCCGTTTCGGCAACGACCGGCGAAAGGGCGTGACGACCGGCTGGGTGCTGAAATACCTGATTCTGTCGCCGTTGGTGCCGTTGGTGCTCGCGCTGCGCACGCTTTCCCGCATGCGCGCGAAGGGTCGCGGCCCCGGCGAATGGCTTTCCGTGCTGCCGCTCTTGCTTTGCTTCAACGTGGCATGGACGCTTGGGGAAGTTTTGGGAACG
Source organism: Candidatus Sumerlaeota bacterium (assembly GCA_020850785.1). GTDB lineage: Bacteria > Sumerlaeota > Sumerlaeia > SLMS01 > SLMS01 > JADZDZ01. Next base: position 1,806 of record JADZDZ010000152.1, read on the forward strand.
ATAGCTCCGCATGACGCGGCGGCTTCGCAAAAAAACAATGGAATGGTTTCGTGACAGATCAGCAACAACCCAAAGTCAGCATCGTCATCGCATCCGTGAACGGCCCCGTTTGCCTGCGCGAGTGCCTTGAATCCCTGACGAATCAGGATGGCAACATCTCCGCGGAAATCATCGTCGCCGATTGTTGCGGCGATGCCACCGCGCGCATGGTGGCAGAACAATTTCCCGGCGTGGACTTCACCCAGTTCCAGGAGCGCAGGACGATCCCCGAACTGCGCGCCTTCGGCATGCTACGATCCAAGGGGGAGATCGTCGCCATCACGGAGGACCACTGCATCGCGCCGCGCGACTGGTTCCAGCAGATGGTGAAGGCCCACGAAACGCACGACTGCGACGCCGCCGGTGGCGCGATTGAAAACGCCGCCATCCATCGCATCATCGATTGGGCCGTGTTCTTTTGCGAATATCTGCGCTACATGAATCCCATTCCCGAAGGCTACACGCACGACATTCCCGGCAACAATGCGTCCTACAAGCGCCCCGTGCTGGAAGTCATGCGCGACCTTCTGGAGGGAGGCTACTGGGAGGGCTTCCTGCACGCGCGCCTCGTCGAGAAGCAGAAAAAAATCTACTGCTCCCCCGCCATGGTCATCCTGCACAAGAAATCCTTCGGCTTCGGCGAGTTCCTCTCGCAGCGCTATCACTACGGAAAATCCTACGCGGGAATGCGGAACGAAATTTCCACGCCCGCGAAGCGACTTTTCTACATCGTCTTCTCGCCGCTGCTGCCGCCGGTGCTTGTCTATCGCATGGTGAAGCTGACGATGCTGAAGAAGCGCTTCCGCAAGGAGGCGATCCTGAGCATCCCCTACCTGCTCACGTTCAGCCTCTTCTGGGCCGCCGGTGAGTTCATGGGCTACGTCTTCGGCCCCGGCGACAGCCTCGCGAAGGTGGAGTAGCCCAGCGATGGCACGCATCGCCATCGACGCGGCCTGCTGGGCGAACCGCCGCGGCTATGGCCGCTATGCGCGTGAACTGATGAACGCCGTCTGGCGCATCGACCGCGAGAATCAATACGTGATGATCGCGGACGAGGCCACCGCCGCCGACAAAAATTTCCCGCGCGACGTTCCCGCGCGCATCGTTCGCCTGAAGGAGAAACCCACGGAGGCCGCCGGCGCGGGAAGCTCCCGCCCCGTTGCGGACATGATGCGCCTTGGCGCCGCCGCGCGCGATGAGGACATCGACCTCCTGCTGTTTCCCTCCGTCTATACATATTTTCCCTACTTTGGCCGAAAAAGCGCCATTTTGATCATTCACGACGCGATCCCAGAACGCCACCCCGACGACGTTTTTCCCGATGCGAAGTCGCGACTTTTTTGGAACATCAAGACAGCCATGGCGCGCCGCGACGCCAGTCTGCTCATCACCGTTTCCGACCACGCGAAGCAGGAATTGATGGATGTTTTTTCGCTGGATGAAAAGGACATCGACGTCGTTTCCGAAGCGCCGGGCGCCGTCTTCGTCGAATCGTTCGGCAAACCACTGACGAATGAGCTTCGCTCGCGCGCGGGCCTGCGGGAGGGCGAACGCTACTTTCTCTACGTCGGTGGATTTGGTCCGCACAAGAATCTGGAGCGCCTGCTGCACGTCTACAAAACCCTGAACGATGACGGTGGTGTTTCCGGTGTGATGCCGAGGCTCGTGATGGTCGGCGATTTTGAAGGCGATTCGTTCTTTTCCAACCACGGTTCGCTGAAGGAATGGCTGAAGGAGAACGGCCTCGCCGCGAGTGTCACCTTCCCCGGCTTCGTTCCGGACGAGGAACTCGGTGCACTCTACGCAAACTGCGTCGCGTTGCTGCTCCCGTCCAAGCGCGAAGGCTTCGGCCTTCCCGCTGTGGAGGCGGCCGCCGCAGGCGCACCCGTCATCGCCACGATCCATTCGCCGCTGCCGAAGGTCCTTGCCGGCGGAGGCATCTTCGTCGATCCCGACAGCGACGAAGGGATTGCCGCGGCGA
>JADZDZ010000153.1 GCA_020850785.1 Candidatus Sumerlaeota bacterium
ACGTCCGTGCGCCGCTTCGTCTGTCCGTAGAACAGGGCGCCGCTGTCTATCCGCACCGACAGCATCTCTTCGAGGCACAGCACCTGTGCGCAGAGCTGGATTTCATCGGCGCGATACTTCTTCGGCCTGCCGCGTTTGTATTCGACGGGGAACGGTCGCCATCGCCCCTCGCAGTGCGGCAACGGGCATGTGTTTTCGTCATCGGCGGCGTGGTGAAATTCAACGACGTCGGCCTGGCCCGCCAAGCCAAGGCGAAGGGAGCGCAGTTTGAGCGCGCGCACGATTTGCACGTCGCCGCGGGATTCGCGCGCCGGTTCATCGGCGCGTTCATGCATAACCCGCCCTTGGGCGGTGAGGTGATTTTCCTCCCACAGTTGCTCCAAGTGAATCAGCCCCCACTGCCGCTCGCAGAACGCACGATGCTGCAAGGCGGACAGTGGGAGCAGATCGGATTCGGTGAACACGGGTGCTAGACCCAGTATTCCACCGTGACCCCCTGCGGCAGGTTCTTGTCGTCAACCGTCACTTCGTAGTCCGTATAGGCCCGTGAAGGTTTGGAGGTGTCCTTCGGGATGATTTTCACGCGTTCGAAGAGCTTGTGGGCGGGGGCGTTGCCGAGGGGGCTTTCGTGCTTGAAGGCGATGCACTTTTGCGCCGCCATCTGGCCGCGGGCGGCAGAGCGGTCATGTTCGAACATCATGTTGAGGGAGTGCTTGAGGAGGGAGAGGTCCTCTTCACTGAAGCCCGTCTGCGCGGCGAGTTGCGGGGAGAGGAAGCCATGGGCGCGGTAGAGGGCGTAGGGAATGATGGTCTTGCGGCCCATGGTGCGATTGTCGCCGCCCTGACTTTCCGCTTCCTTCTGTGTTGTGACTGCCATGCGTGTGACGGATTGTTCCAATGCGGTGATGGGTTCGGCGGAGGTGGCGAAGGCGATTTGCAGCGGCCCCCGGACCTGACCGCAGTTGACGCCGGTGGACATCACGGCGCCGAACATTCGCACGTCGAAGAAGTTCGCGCACATCCATGCGCGGGCGATGTCTTCCTTGCCGGGCTTGGACTTTCCTGACTTCTCGTCAAGGAAGTCGGCCAGCCCCGCGGCTTCCTTGTAGGCTCGCGCGTGCTGGTTGTTCAGGATGGCTTTTTCCTTCACGTAGATGTCGTATCCCTGCTCCGGCTTCCCTTCGGCTGCTCCCTTGGCGAGGCAGACAAAGTTGCGGATTTTCCGCTTTAGGCAGACGTCCGAAACGAAGCCGTGTCCCGTTTCCGGATCGATGCGCGGGGAGTTGCCGGCGTCCGGGTCGCCGTTTGGATTTCCATTTGTCACGTCGAAGAGATAGACGAAGTCGTAGCGATTCTTGAGTGTGGTCATGTGAGTGTGATCTCCTTGTGATCAGTTCTGGGCAGGGGCGGCAGAGCGGTTCTTGCGGGTTAGCCAAAGGAAGGCGGAGGGTGCTGTGGCGTTGGCGTTCTCCCACGCCTCGCGGTCCTCGTGATTCATCCACAGCCAGTGGCGCATGTGGTGGTAGCCGATGACGAAGAGCCCCTGTTCCTCGATGGGCAGCGTGATGGGGAAGCCGATCGGGCGTCCCTTCTTCACGTCCTCGCGATCGTTCACGTTGATGTGGATCAGGAGCGCGTCGATGAGTCGCTCAAGGTTGGAGATGAAACCGGCCTTTTCTCCGTCCGCCGCCTTCTTCGCGTGGTGTCTGGCGTTGCGGACAAGGCGATCAAACGTTGCGCGCGGGGCCGCGGAGGCGCCGCTGAAGTGCTTGTCCACGACGGAGGCGTTGACGTCGCCGAGGGCCTCCTGTTGCAGGCGTTCAAGCACGGCCATCAATGCTCCCAGAATATAACCGGGATGAGTATTTCCTGCGTCCATGGTATCACGGACCTCCTTGAATTGGTCGGATGGGTTCTTGCGGTACTTTCGGTTCAGGACGGCCTTGATCAGGGCGGCACGGGCGTCGCGCCGCTGCAGGTCGCTCCATTCGTCGGCACCAATTTCCGCCCGTGTCCGCTCGACCGCGCGTGTCAGCAGGCTCATGGGATAGAGGCATCCGGTGAGGGCGGCGCGGATCACGTCGCCCGCCACGGCGGAAGGAATATTCTCCTGTTTTCCCTGTGCGGCGATGCTTTCTAGCAGCGTGCGGAGGGGGATCGCGGGAGGTGCTTCCTCTCCCTGTTTCCATGGTGCATTGCGGACGATTTTCAGATCCGCGAAATGCTGCGCCATGTTCGCCTGTGCGTCCTGTATCGTGGTTTCAAACCAGCCGCGCAGGATCGCACGACCAGTCTGCCCCGTGATGATCAGGCCGTAGAATGGGCTCAGGTCCACCCGCTCCTGCGCAGGCGGCCTGCCGTTCCACAGTCGCGTCCAGACCTCGCTCTTTACCTCCGCCGGGTTCGCTTCTATCAACCACGGCAGCACGTTTTCGAAGTCGCTGGAACCAGTGGACCAGTAGCAGAAGGCTGTGTCGTCCGAGATGCGGAACGAACGCGGTGGCAGTGTTCGCGAGCTCTGGGAGGACACTGGAAATGCCGTGTGCAGCAGCCGATTGAGTGCGGTCGCGATCGCTTCTGCGGAATTGCGGGACACCGGCGCGTTCTCGTTGCTGTCCAGACCATAGGATAGAAACGCCGACTGATTGAACGAGACGAGCGAGATGTCACCTTGGACTCCCGGCACGCGTTTGATTTTCGGGAACAGGTCGGGATCGGAGAACTGCTCCCCGCTTACGAGGCACTGAAGTTGAGGGCCATCCGACGCGGGCTTGCTTCGTTGTTTCTTCCACCATGCCTGCACAGCAGGGCGGTCCGTGACGATCAGGTCCGCATCGGGTGAGTAGAAGAACGCGAAGAGGTCGCCGGGACCGGTGTCTTCCTGCAGTGTTGGCACGTTCCCCGCCGCGACGCTTTCGAGGAAGGCGAGAACGGCACCAACACCTTCGTCATTCGTTGCCGCATACGCTTCTGCCACACGGGAGCGGAAGAGGTCACGACGCTCAAGAGCGCGGGCTCTTCCCTTGTCCGTCTGGTCCTTGGGATCGATCACAATCCCAAAAACGTAATCGGCTTTGTCGAACAACGGGCCAGCATAGGCACCGGAAGTTCGCGCCTTGTATTTCGCATCCAGCGGCACGCGGAACGTCTTCGCTTGAGGCTTCGATTTTTTCGGTTTCTTTCCCTTCACCTCCTCGGTGGTCGGGGGGGAGTTGGTGGCCTGAATGCCGAGGAATTTGCCGCCGGGACCGACGGTGACCTGAAACCGGATAGGCCTCTGCTCGAAGTCCGGGTCCTCGATGAGTTGTTCCTGTTCCGCCAGTTTGTAGAGTGCTTGAAGGATCATGGCGCGGCATTTCCTTCCCAAGGCGGGACTGTGAGTATCCCATGATCGAGCCTTGCGGGGAAGAATCGCGGGATGTTTTTTCCGCCGCAGCCGAAGTCGATGTCGTGCAACATCAGACCGAGATCACGCGAATCGTTGACTGGCTTTTCTTGGCCACTGACTGCCTCCACGTTCGCGGCGAATTCACGACAGCCGAAGTAGGGTTGGTGGAAATGCTGCCCCTTCTCAACGCGCCGCTGGAACATTTCTTCGAATTTCCGCACAGTGTCATCGGATCCCGCACGTTTGGTTAGTTCGAAGTGGGCCTCGATAATGTAGTCCACGTTCGCCAGCGCCACCGTGTTGCGCTGTTGTCGATCCTCGTCGGCGTAGTAGTCCCCTGGCGGGGTGTTCTTGAATGTCGGCACGCGGTTTCCGACCTCGTTGCGGCGGAAGGAGGTGAAGGAAATTTCCCCCAGCACGAGGATTCGCTCAACGCGCCAGGCGATGGCGGGTTTCCAGAGTATCGCCTCCAGAATCCCGCGTGCCGCCGAGGGCGTCATCACCGGGTACGAC
>JADZDZ010000154.1 GCA_020850785.1 Candidatus Sumerlaeota bacterium
ATTTCCTGCTCCGCTTCCGTGACCTTCGCATAGAGGCCGGCGCGGGCGCGTTCCACGGCGCTCTTCGCCTGACTGTCCGCACGCGCATAATCCTTGTTCGCGTACAGGTCGCGCGCGGAGGAGGCCAGACGGCGCGCATCCTCGATGTCACGCCCGCCGTAGACATTCGCCCCTGCCGCTTCCGCGCTGCTGATGGCCTGCGCGGCCTTTGCAAGGTTTTCATCTGCGGACATGCGGTCCGCGTCATTCTGTGTCGCCTTGGCAAGCTGCGTTGCCTCGGCAGCCTTTTCAAGCGCCAGCTTCAGGTTGTTGCTCTGCAGGTCCACACTTGCCTGCTGGATCAGCGCGGAAATCTGCGGCAATGCCTCCGGGTGGAAGCGGCGCACGTTTTCGTTGTTTGCGGCTTCCAGCGCGGTGCCTGCGTCGCGGATGTTTTCGGCGGCGCGGCCTGCGATGCGCTGCGCCAGCAATTCCACTTCCGCGCGCGCCTCGGCGGATTCCTCAACGGCGCGCTGGTAGGCATGCTGCGCCACGGAAGCCTTCACCTGCTCCAGCTTTCCGGTCGCGCGCGCCAACTCTTCCGGCGCGTGAACGCGGGCGCCATCGCGCTCGTAGCGCGAGACCAGCTTCGAAAGCTCGATCGTCGCATTGTGCGCGACGGTGTGGTAGATTTCGCTGAGGGTGTTTTCCGAGAGCGCCACAACCTCGCCCGCAAGGACGATGGCACCCTTGAAGTTCCCCTGATTCTTGCGCAGTTCCGCCGCGCCAAGGTTGTCCGTTGCGGACTCAAGCTGCTTGCCCAACTCCGTCTTGCGCGCCTGCTTTTGATTCTCAAAAGCCTGCTGGTCCTCATTCATCGGCCCTTCGATGGGATCGAAGATCGAATCAAGGCGTTCAAACACCGCGCGGCTCTTGTCCACGGAATTGCGCGCGTCACGAATGCGATCATTGGCAAGGCTTTCAAACTGGCCGCGCACGCGATCGTACTCGTCGGACGCCTCGATGCTCATCTGCTTGATGGCATCAAACGCCTTCTCGTCGTCGGCCTTGCGGGTTTCGGTTTCCTGCGCCAGCGAATTGCGAAGGTTATCCAGCGAGTTCGGCAGGTATTCCAGAATTCCACCCTGTTCCAATTCCTTGATGTTTGACTGCAGCGTCTGGATGCGGTCATCGGAGGCTGCGCGCTTCGTATCGACCACGAGCTGCTGCGCCTCGGGCTTGATGTTCGTGACGCCGGTAATCACGCGGCTGTAGCTGCCCGCTTCGTTTTCGCGGACGTGTTCGTCATACACCTTTGTCACGCGGTCATAAGCTTCGGGCTTGAACTGCTTGACGCCTTCAATGACGGAGCTTGTCAGCAGACCTTCGAGTTCCTCGATGCCGATGCGGGCCTTCTCGCGCAGCACCTGATTGATGCCCTGATCAGCCCTGGCTTTCGCGGCCTGAAATCCGTTTGCCGCAAGGTTGTAGTCACGCTCCTCAACGGAAACCTTCTTTGCGCGCGCGATTTCATCCTCAACGGCAATGACAACTTCGGGGGCCAGATCGCGGCCACCTTCGCGGTTCAGTTCCGTCAGGCGCTGCGTGGCTTCCGCCTGCTTGCGATCCGCCTCGTTCTTCAGCGGCTCGATGCCGATGCGAACTTCCTCGATCACCTGACGACTCAACTTTATCAGGTCGTCCCATTTGTTGGCGGCGCGCGCCTCGTCGGCCTTTGCCTTGATTTCGGTAATTTTCTGGAAGCGAACGGAATCGTTGCGATCAAGACGGTTGCGGCGCGCAACGGCGATGTCCTGTTCCGCCTGCGTATACAGCGCGGAACCCTGCGCGGGCTTCACACGAGCAAGGACCTGCTCGGTTTCCGCCTCCGCCTGCTGGGCGGTCGCCAGCGCCTGGCTTGCATCTCCCGCCAGTTGCTGGTTTGCGCTGTCGATCTTCTGCTCAACGCCCTTGATCGCGGCCTCTTCAAACTTCAGGCCGTCGTAGTTGTTCTTGATGTCAGCAACTTTTTCGCTGGTCTTTCTGAGCTTGTTTTTCGCCCGCTGTTGCGTACACCCGCCAACCAACACCACAAGCGCGATGAGCACCAGAAATGACGCGGAATGTTTCTTCAGGCGCATTCGGAACCGAGCCTCCAAAATTTTCAGGGACCGGGCGCATGCCCGATCCGATCCACAAAACGGCTTCCCTTTAATCTCCTTACTCCAGCGATCCATCGGTTCAAAGGGCAATTGAATAATTGCAGCAAATTCAGCCCGCGAGCCAACGAAATCGAACCCCTAAAACAACGTCGTCACCAGAAAGTAACCACCAATGAAGCCGCCGAGGACGGCGATCAGGGTGATAATGACCTTGAGGGCCTTGCCCCCGCCGCCCTTTTTGGCCTTTCCGCCCTTAGCCCCACCCTTTGCTCCCGGGGCCGCACCCTTCGAACCGGGGGACGTTCCCGCCCCCTTCTTCCCCCCCACGGGCCGGGAAACCCCATTGGGCGGGCTGTATCCTTCCGCCAGAAACTTCAGCGCCCCCACCGTCCGCCCCAGATAAATCAGGGAAACGTGCCATTCCTTGTAAAAAACCTTCTGATCCGCAGCCGGCAGGTTGCGGAAGTGGGCCACCGAAATGGTGCTTCTTAGCTGGGAGGAAATTTCATTCCCGCGAAAAGGGTACTCCGCCTCGCTGAGCCGCTGCGCCAACTTGCGCACAGTCTGCGCAATGGCGCTGGAAATCTCCAGAAACTCCGATTCCTCCTGCGGGGTTATCGGGTCCTTGGAGATTCCCTTGTAGTAGAACTGCCGGTATCGAAGCCACTGCCCCAGAAGGTTCTGCGCCAGCTCAAGATTTTCGGGTATTTCTTTTGGATTCATGGTCACCGATAAGGCATGGGTTGGTTAGAAATAACGGCTGCTGGCATTGCCGATGGGTTCGCCCGTCACATCGCCACCGAAGACGGTGCCATCTGCCGCCGATACCCCCCCTGCGGCGGGCAACGGCTGGCCGTTCGGCCCCGTCGCGTTGGAGTTGATCTTCTTTGGCGTAAAGGTCACCGGCAGCGGGATGTTCGGTGCGCGCGGAGGCGGCGGAAGGTAAGTGGGATAGAACTCACTTTCCTTGTCATTCGGGTTCACGCGGAACTGCGCCAGCGGAAGGGTCATCCATTCGGTCAGCTTGACGTCCTGGCGCTCCTGAAGGTCCCTCACCTGCGGCAGCGGCGACGTGGGTTCCGTGGTCGCGATCGCCACCTGAAGGAATTGCTGGGCATTCTGTGCGGACGTATAGGCCAGCGTCTGGATGATCTTGGTCTTCACCAACTGCGCTTCGGGACTGATGTAGTCGTCGTTAATGGTGATGTTCGTGTAGATATTGTCGCCGGCGTTCGCGTCGTTGCCATTCTGGCCGTCGTCGAAGTAATTTCCGGAGGCGGTCGCGAGGATGCTCAGCACACGCGCGTCCTGAAGGATCTGCCCCGTTCCATGCGCCACGATGCGCTCGCCGCCCCACGCTGTCAGCGTCGCGGGAGCCGCGTAGGCCGCCGGTGCGAAGTTGGTTCCCGGCGCGCCGAAGGGATTTGCCCCCGGATCACCGCCGGCTCCGAAGGGGTTGGCGGCGGGATCGCCCGCACCGAAAGGATTGCCGGCGCCGGGATTACCAGCGGCGGGATCCCCCGCACCAAAAAAGCTGCCTGAACTGGGAGCGGCTGCTGGTTGCCCAAAGGGGCTTCCGCCGTCTGCGGGCTCACCAAAGACATTGGCGTTGGCAGAAGCGGCAGCCGCTCTGGCGCGATCAATACCCAAGGCACCTGCCCCTCCCGCGCCCGTGCTCGATCCGCTCAGCGTGTCCAGCGCATCAGGTGGCGCAGTGAAACCGGAAAGCTGCGCGGAGACAACCACCGGCCCGCAGGCCAGCGCCATGGCGGCGAGATGAAGGACAACTTTGTTTCGGTTCATGACAACCTCTCTTCCTTCGCGGCAATTCGGTTACTGCACCTTGAAATCATCGTCAACGGAATGAATCCGTGATTCAATCAGGTCGATTTCCCCAAGAATCCTACGTGAATAGTCCGGCACAAGGTCAGACAGCTTGCGAATGTCGGAATCCTGCGAAATTTGCACCTTCGTGGCCAGCGCCAAGGCGTCCGTGTTGAAACTTTGCATTTTCGCACGCAGGTCCTTCAGCGCCGTGCCCGCGCCCCCCTTCATCGCTTCCTCGTAAGGCGCCTTGGCCAACTCCTCGGTAAACTTGTCCAGAGCTCCCTGTGCCTCCAGCGCCGACTGATGGAACTTTTCCGCCAGCTCCACCACCACTTTGCGTTCGTCGCTGGTTTCACGAAGCCCCAGAGACAAATCCTGCGGCAACTTATCTTTCGCGGGGAGCACGATGGCCACTGGTTCTGAAACGCCGCGGCGCCCATCGGCAGTCCTGATCTGGATTCCTGTAAAGGGGGACTGCACGCGGCCCATGACACCGAGAAGGCCCACAGCGGTCAGTGTCTCCCCCGTCACGCGGCTCCTTTGCTCCGTCACATTGGTTTCCACATATTTGCGGCGGGACTGCTGAAGTCGCTCCGCGAGCGCGCTCTCCCGCTTGTCGCCGCTGACGCCGACCACGCGAAGTTCAAACATGCGGTTCTGCACTTCGGACATGGGGAAGCTGTAGTCCAGCCCGATTACCTCATCAATCTGCCAGTCGGCCACTTGAAACTGCACCGTATCGGGATGGCGCGCCGATCGCAGTGAAATATAGGCCGTCTTCCATTGAATGCCCGACGCGTTCTTGACCGCCAGTTCGACGGTGATGGTCTGGGAATCCTGAGACTTGGTGCGGCGAATGGGCGGACTAAGGGGGTAAAGCTCCGCAGGGGGAATTGCCTCGTGGTCATTGGTGGGAACAACGCCCATGGCGGTTGCCTTGCGGGAAACCTTGATGACGGGGCGCTCGGAGGAGGCCGCGCTCCCTTCCTCACGCTTGGGGGGACGGCGTGACTCGGCGGCTGCGGGAGAGGCGGCGGCCTTGCGATCAAATTGCGGATCGGCGGTTTCCTTGGGCGCGGCGGCCTGAGGCTTCTTCGCCTTGCTCGCCCCCGATGCATCACCTGCGGCCTGCGCAACCATGCGGGGTTCTGATTTTGTGGCTTTTCCCCCTATCAGCGCAGTCACCGATGCGGGATCATTGGCTACATAAAGGCCCGCAGCGGAGGCTGCCAGAAGGAGAATTGCGCTGGAGAACAGCAGTGTCTTTTTCACGCTGGGATCACCCGGAAATGGCTCTCGATTTGCCTTCTTTTCCGCCCTCTGAGCCGCCAAACGCAAGGATAGACGGTGAAAAAATCCCTCGATTTGCGGAATTCAGGAAAAGATGAAGGCAATCCCGGATATTTCCCATGATCCTGTGGAAAAACGGTGGGGGCGGCCAACTTGAACCTTGAAATTCATGCGGGGCTTGTGTTGACCTACCCGCGCACGTCAGCCAAGCGGGAAACTTCCTCCTTATAGGACGACGACAAAATACATGGCAAAAATCACTTTTTACTGGAAGCCCAAGTGCAGCACCTGCCGCGAGGTAAAGGATTACCTCGAAGGCAAGGGGCATGAACTTGATCTTCGGGACCTTGACGAATATCCGCCGCCGCGGTCCCTGCTGGAAACACACATCGACGCGAAAAATGTGAAGGCATACCTCAATACGCGCTCCAACGCGTACCGGGAGCATGGCCTTAAGGAAGATCCGCCCACGAAGAAGGGTGCGATTGAACTGATGATGCGTGATCCCAACCTGATCAAGCGTCCCATTAGCGTCAGCGGCAAGATTGCTGTTTTCGGGAATGACCCCGAAGTCCTGAAGGAACTGGAACAGCTCTGACGGACCGCTGAAAAAACGGTAGCATCCCCCGGCAATGACCGGCTTTCTTACAGGGAAAGCCGGTCATTGATTTTTCATTTTCCTCCGCTTTGAAGGGCCCCCACGGAATCGTGAATATTTTACAGCGTTACATCGTCCGGGAACTTGTCGGCCCGGTTTCGCTGAGCATCCTCTTCTTCTCCTTCATCCTCCTGCTGCGCCAGCTCTTCCGGTTCGCGGAATTGCTGCTGGAAGCGGGCGTCGGGTTCGGAATGTTCATGCAGATCGTGATGATCGTATGCGTGACGCTGCTCATCATCACGATCCCCATGGCGGCGCTGATGGGCTGCATGGTCGGCATCGGCCGCCTGACGAATGAGAACGAAATTCTCGCCATGCGCGTGTCCGGCCTGTCGCTCGCCAAGCTGTTCTTCCCGGTCTTCGTGATCGCGGGAATCGGATCGGCCCTACTGATGTGGAGTGGCTTTGACCTG
>JADZDZ010000155.1 GCA_020850785.1 Candidatus Sumerlaeota bacterium
CTTCAACGGAACGAGACTCGGACACGGGAGGACTCCTGACGGGGAATAACCCCACTCTCAAAACCCCACCCCCAACAAAGGAAAGAACTTAATCGAAAATCATCTCACGAAATGCGGGGATGCACCCCACCACACAACCAAGCGACCGCCACAGCCACCCACGGCAACTGCCCCGCAGGCCAATTTATCGCTTTTTCTTCGTCTTTTCGCTCGGTTGCGCAAGGGTTGCGATAAGCAACTTGTTCAATTCCCCCAGCGCCCCGGTAAATTGATCCCCGTTTAAACTCGCCATCACATGGATCACCTTCCCTGAAGCATCAAATGCCACCAGGGAGCAGGTTCCCTCCGGCAGGTTGAAAAGCTGCCGGAGCGTCATGGAAGCGCCCCCGCCCGGATATCCACCAGAAAAGCCCCCATACCCGCCATAGGGGGATGGGGGCATTCGGAACGTCGTGCGCAAGGGGTCGGTGTAGTCGGCCACCAGATGGTAGGGAAGCTCATCCGCCGCATATTTGCCAAAGTAGTCCTCCATGCTGATTTCCCGCACCACGAAATACACCGCCGGTTTCTGGGGAACCTCCGCCAAAAGCAGACTGGTGATCTGGTCAGCCCCGACCGGCAGGTAGCCGGTCGTCTGCTGCGGTGGCATGTAGTTTCGGGGATCCACGCGAAAATCCCCGAAAACGAAGACCGTCGCGGTTCCCTCCTCCCGCGCCTGTTCCAGCACATCGGCACGCGTCACCGGTTTGCGCGCCAAAAGGTCGATCTGGGAAAAGTTCGGCATCTCCGCCCCAAGCGCCAACTGCTGCGCCGCGTCCTCCTCCAGCGAACCATCGAGGACCGCAAGAGTGATGGACGAAAAGTCTGCCGCCATTTCCGTCGCCGCAAGGCGCGCCCCGCCCAGCGTCAGAATATCGGTGGGCTTGCCACTCGCGCTGCGATCCGGAAGTCCCACCTTGAATGGCGAAAAATTCAACGTGATGGTGGAAGCGGTCGTGTAATTGGATTCATCGTCAAGTGTTACGGACACATTCAGCTTTCCCACCTCCAGCACGTGCGAACCTTGCAGCACGGGCGCCACGCCCCGTGTCGCCTGCACGGTCGGCCTGCCGTTGCTCGATCCCGAAATCTGTAACCCAATGGAGGAATCGAATGTGAAGGGGTTCACGCCCACTTTTGGCAGCGTGACCCTGACGGGCACCCGCACATCGCTATTCATGGCAACCCCCTCCTTCACGACCTCCGCCTTCCCTTCCGAGGCGCAAATCATCTGTATATACCATAGTTGCGACGCATCCCGGTCCAACCGGTTCACCGAATTGTCGGGGCTTACCGCTGCATAGTAGGTCGTCCCACCGGGAAACTCGCCAAGCTGAAACACGAACGCATCCTTGTTCTTCAGCAGCGAGGAAACCTCTGCGGGAATCTTGTCCAGCATCGATTGGCGCTCGCGATACGACGTGACCTGCCCGTAGCGATAATAGCCCTGCGGCCCCGCCGAATTTCCCTCCGGTGCGAGCGTAATTTTGATCCGCGTCGCGGACGCGGGAACCCCCTGAATTGCAATCGGCGTTGCCTCCTGCGCGGGGAGGGAATGACCACCCGCCAGAACCATCAGCGTTGCCAACGCGGCCAGCGTGATTCGCTTCACTGAATTCATGGGCTGTTCCTTTTTTTAAATATTTTTGGGAACCAAGCAAAATTAAACCATGTACGCAATCCCATCTGTGGCTGTTTGGGCGGCGCTTCCCACGTGCAGCGGCTGCGGAAGTTTGAATATTGCCCAAATGAGAATCGGGCGACCCATGTGGGCCGCCCGATTCCTTTGAAGCGAGAGTGGTTGTTGTCAGGTCGTCCCAGACAACAAAGCCAAACCGTATTACTTGACTTCAACAACCGCGCCGGCTTCTTCAAGCTGCTTCTTGAACTTCGCGGCGTCTTCCTTCGAAACGCCCTTGCTGACTTCCTTCGGGGCGCCTTCCACAAGGTCCTTGGCTTCCTTCAGGCCAAGGTTCGTGATCGCGCGGACTTCCTTGATCACCTTGATCTTGTCCTTGCCGGCGTCCTTCAGGATGACGTCGAACTCGGTCTTCTCTTCTGCGGGGGCGGCAGCGGCAGCGCCACCACCAGCGGCCACGGCAACCGCCGCGGGCGCTGCGGAAACGCCGAACTCGGCTTCCATCGCCTTCACAAGTTCCGCAACTTCCATCAGCGGCTTCTGCTTGATTGCTTCAATGATTTCTGCGTTGCTCAAAGCCATTTGAGTTTTTTCCTTGGTATGTTTTCAGCCCGGACAAATGCCGGAGCAGGGAGATTGTTCCCGGTACTTCGTCCGGTTGATTACGCGGCGCCTTCCAGCTTGCGACGATGCGCGTCCACTGCGTAGACGACCTTCGCGACAGTCTGGTTGAGCGCATACACCGTGTTCTGAATGGGCGACATCATGCTGCCCAGCATGCGCGCGAGCAGTTCTTCCCTGCCCGGCAGCTTCGACAGCGCGTCAACCTGCGCCTTGTCGAGAGCCTTGCCATCAAGCATGCCACCCTTGATTTCCAGCTTCTCGTTGTCCTTCACAAACTCGATCAACAGCTTCGCCGGCGTTACGGGATCCTCGCCAATTGCGATGACCGTTTCGTAGCTGAGCAGGTGCTTGATCGGTTCGTGATTCTGGCCGGCCTTCTCCATCGCCTTGCGAAGCAGTGTGTTCTTGATGACCTTCACGGTCACCTTCTGCTCACGCAGCTTCTTGCGAAGGGCTGTTGCCTGCGCCAGGGTCAGACCCTTGTTGTTCGCAAGGACGAACCCGGACTTGTTCTGCAGCGCAGCCGCCACCTCGTCGATTGCCGCAACTTTCGGCGCACGACCGCGGCGCTTGCGTGCTTCACGTCCCAGTTTTGCCATGTTGGAGTTTCACCACCTTTCGTTTTCGACCCGGGGTTCTGGCATTAACACAGTCCCAGGGAAAACGAAGGCGCTTCGCCGCCGCACGCAGGGGCGCGCGGGATGGCGGAAAAATCTTCGTGATTCACTCTGCGACCTCGGCAGGAAGGCTTTCAAGGAAGCCGATTCATGCGGCCAGCGCCGCAATCCCACTGTCTCTGGCCATTCCGAAAGTCGGAATATCCCTGCAATGCAGGGGCGGAGAGGTAACGGGATGGGGGCGCCTCCGGTCAAGGGCGTTTTGACGGGCACGGACGCCTTCCCGGCGCTCCTCACCCGCGCAGAAAAAAGAAAGCGCCGCGTTGGAACGCGGCACTTTCTGGGAACATCCGGTGAATTTGCAGACGGGAGCGTGAGCGGACCCCTGCCCTTCACAAGGTTTGGGAGAAATTGGGATGAGGAACCATTCCCGATTCCCCGCTATTTACTCCGCCGCCTTCACTTCCGTCACGGCCGGGTCGATGCGAACACCGGGGCTCATGGTGGAGGAAAGACAGATTGTCTTGATGTAGCGGCCCTTCGCGCCCGACGGCTTCGCCTTCACGAGCGCGTTCAGCAGCGCCGTCACGTTTTCTGAGAGCTGCTTGTCGTCGAACTTCATCTTGCCGACGAGGACGTGGACGTTCGCCGTCTTGTCCAGGCGGTATTCAATCTGGCCGGCCTTGAGCGCCGTGATGGCATCCTTCACGTTCATCGTGACGGTGCCGGTCTTGGGGTTGGGCATCAGGCCGCGCGGGCCGAGCACCTTGCCGAGCTTTCCAACAACGCGCATCATGTCCGGCGTCGAAATGACGGCGTCGAAATCCATGACGCCGGCCGCGATCTTGTCGCCAAGATCATCGCCACCGACGACGTCGGCGCCCGCTTCCTGAGCCTCGCGCTGCTTGTCGCCCTTCGCGAACACCGCAACGCGGACCGTCTTGCCGGTGCCATGGGGGAGCGCAACCGTGCCGCGAACGTTCTGATCGCCCGCCTTGGGATCAACACCCAGGCGAATGTCGAGGTTCACGCTCTCGTCAAACTTCGCATAGGCAACCTTGCGCAGAATCTTGACCGCGTCCTCAACGTTGTAGGCCTTGGTGCGATCAACCAGTTTTGCGCGTTCTGTGTACTTCTTTCCGTGCTTCGCCATTTTTCTTTTTTCTCCTGTGGTACGAGCGGCGCGCGCGGCGCCTCCCACTTTCTTTAGAGTCGGGGGTGGAGGGTTGGAGGTGGAGGAACTTTCAAGGACGTGCAGTGATCAGGGCTGGAAAAACCATCCCCAATCCCTCAGTCCACAACCTCAATGCCCATGCTGCGGGCGGTTCCGGCAACCATGCTCATCGCCGTTTCCATCGATGCGGCATTCAGGTCCTTCATCTTCAGCGTGGCGATTTCCTGAACCTGCTTCTTGGTGACCTTGCCGACCTTGTTCTTGTTCGGGACGCCGGCGCCCTTCGGCACGCCCGCTGCCTTGATAAGCAGCACCGACGCGGGCGGGCTCTTCAGCTCGAACGTGAAGGAGCGATCGGTGTAAACCGTGATGATCGCCGGGATGATCAGGCCCGACTGATCCTTCGTGCGCGCGTTGAACTGCTTGCAGAAGTCCATGATGTTGATGCCGTGCTGGCCGAGCGCCGGGCCGACCGGAGGCGCGGGGTTTGCGGCGCCTGCGGGGCACTGAAGCTTGACGATCGCCTGAACTTTCTTTGCCATTTTTCTTCTCCAAAAAACCTAAAGGGGGTTAAGGGTTCGGGGTTGCACTTGCACTGCCATTTCGACTGCGACGGTCGCGCAATGTTGCGCGATTTTCGCCACGGTCACTGCTCAACGGACGCCTTGTTATGAGGCCTTCTCGACCTCCAGCACGCCGAGGTCCACGGGCGTTGCGCGGCCGAAGATGGACACCATCACCTTCAGGCGTGCGCGATCCGCATCAATGTCTTCCACGGTGCCGATGAAGTTGCTGAACGGCCCATCGATGACCTTCACCTGATCGCCCTTGCGGAACTTGATTTCGGGCTTGGGCTTCTCCTGCTTGTCCTCGATCAGGCCGAAGATGTTTTTGATTTCATCCTCGGAAATCGGCGACGGCTTCGATTCCTCCGCGCCAACGAACTGCGAGACACCGTTCACTTCGCGGATGATCTTGAAGAGGTTCTCGTCCCCCTCCATCTGGATGAAGACGTAACCCGGCCTCAGGCTTCGGGTGCTTTCCTTCTTCTTCCCTTCCTTGACCTCCACGAATTTTTCTTCGGGGATGACGATCTGACCGAGCTTGTCGCGAAGCCCTTCAATCGAAGCGCGGTGTTCGATGTCGCGCTTTACGCGCTTCTCGAATGTCGAATGGGTGTAAATCGCGTACCAGTTCACAGTGAAAAAACCTCAAGGTCGGGTTCGCCCAGCCGGGGATCGAAGGAGACTTGCGACTCTCCCCCGCGGGGTTGCTTTGCTGCTGGCTTATGGTCGAATTGTGGAAAAATCTTTTCGGATCAGGCCGGGCGGCCGTCCGCAGACGAAGTGTTCAGGAGCCGAAGCCGAAAATCTTGCCGACGATCCACGTCAGAACAAAATCCCAGGCACCAAGGCACGCCGCGAAAATGGCCGTCGATATGATGGTCACCATGGTCCACGTTTTCACCTGCTCTGTCGTGGGCCATACCACCTTGGCCATTTCCGTCCGAACTTCGCCGTAAAAGATCTTCGTTTTTTCGAACATGCCTGTCTTTTCAGACGCCATCTTACTTCTCTCTGGTCTCCCGCATACGACTGATTTTCCTGACGTTGCGGTTGCCGAAGACTACGGTCCTACTTTTTTTGCACTGGCAGGGGCGGAGAGACTCGAACTCTCAACCTGCCGTTTTGGAGACGGCTGCTCTGCCAATTGAGCTACACCCCTGTAAACAAAACGGACCCTTGGGCCAGTCAGCCAAGGGCCGCGAAGTAACGGAGATATCCCGCCTCAAGGCAAGCGAAAAGAAGTGAATTGGAGCTTGGCGGCAGCGACCCCAGCCTGCTTTCCATTCTGCGGAATCCAACCTGCGCCGGGGCCACGACACTACAAATCATGAGTTTGCGGCCCCCAAAAGCTAGCCCTCCGCCGACACCGCGCACCAGCCTGTTGCGCATGGGACTGACGATTCTTGCCATCGCCGCGGCGCTCTATGCGATTCCCGCGATCTACCTTTTTTGCATTCAGGGGCGGATGCTCTTCCACCCCTCCCCCTATGAGGACCTGAACGGGATGCTGAAGGGGACGCCAATTCAGCAGGTCCAATTCCGCACATCGCAGGGCGCACAAACGGCCTTCTATTTTCCCCCCAGCGACAATCCCGCGCAGCCGCCCGATCGCCTCTGCATGACGTTCACGGGAAATTCGGGCCGCGTGCTCGACTGGATCGAACTTGTGGACAATTTCCCCGATGGGCGCGCGGGATTCCTGATGATGGATTATCCCGGCTTTGGGGCGTGCGAGGGGAAGCCATCGGTGCCGGCAATCATGGAGTCGGGCGATGCGGCAATCGCCGCGTTGGCGGCGCAGTTGGGCACCGAGCGCGGACTGTTGGAAAAGCGGCTTTCCCTTGTTGGCCATTCGATGGGCGCGGCGATGGCGCTGGAGTTTTCGCGCGCCCACCGCACGGAGCACATTGTACTCATTTCTCCGTTCACCAGCCTGCGCGCGATGGCGCGCCGGAGTGTTGGCGTCGCGTTCGCCTGGCTGCTGCGCCATGACCTCGACAACAGCGCGCGGCTTTCCGAGCTAAGCGGGCAATCCCCGCAGCCAAAGGTGCTGATCCTTCACGGCAAGGGTGACGAAACGGTTCCCGTGCA
>JADZDZ010000156.1 GCA_020850785.1 Candidatus Sumerlaeota bacterium
CCGCTGCTGACGAAGCTCTTCATCGCTCCCGGCAATCCGGGCACGGCGCAGTGCGGCGAGAACGTGCCGATCGCTGTGACCGACCATGCCGGCATCGTGGCGTTCTGCCGGGCCCGGTCGATCGACCTCGTGGTCGTCGGCCCGGAAGCGCCGCTCGACGCCGGCATTGCGGACGCCTTCCGCGACGCCTCCATCCCGGTGTTCGGTCCCGTGCAGGCGGGCGCCCGCATCGAATCGTCGAAGGCGTGGGCGAAGGAGTTGATGGAGAGCGCGCAGAGTCCCACCGCCCGCGCGAAAACCTTCACCAATCCCGCCGAGGCGAAGGATTTTGCGCGCCAGCTCGGCCTTCCCGTTGTGATCAAGGCGGACGGCCTTGCGGCCGGCAAGGGGGTCACCGTTGCGCTTACGCGCGCGGAGGCGGATGCCGCCATCGAGGAGAACCTTGTCGCCCATCGGTTCGGAAAATCGAGCGACTCCATTCTGGTGGAGGAGTTCATGGAAGGGGAGGAGGCTTCCGTCTTCGGCCTCTGCGACGGTATAGATGTCTATACGCTTCCCGCGGCGCAGGACCACAAGCGCGTGAATGACAACGATGAGGGGCCGAACACCGGTGGAATGGGTGCCTATGCGCCCGCCCCCGTCTATACACAGCAGATGGCGGACGTTGTTCGCGCGAGGGTTCTTGAATCGCTCGTGGGCGAGTTCCGCAGGCGCGGCATCGACTATCGGGGCGTCATTTTCGCCGGTCTGATGCTCACGAAGGAGGGCCCGCGCGTGATCGAATTCAACTGCCGCTTCGGGGACCCGGAAACGCAGGTGCTCATGCCGCTGATTGAGGGCGACCTTGGGGAAATCCTTCTTGCCTGCGCGCAGGGGCGGCTGAAATCGCTTCCTGATTCCATTGCGAACCACGCGGAGAAGGCCATCAAAACGCGCCCTCTTTCCGCCACGACGGTGGTCATGGCATCGGGCGGTTATCCCGGTGATTACAGGACCGGCATTCCCATCGCGGGTCTCGATGCGGCGAAGGGGGATCCCGGCGCGATTATCTTCCACGCGGGGACCGCGCGCGACAGCGAGGGCGCTGTGAAGACCGCCGGCGGGCGGGTGCTGGCGGTGACGGTCTGGGATGCAACGCTTGCAAAGTCGCGGGCGAGGGCCTACGAATTGACGCGAAAGATCAGCTTTGACGGTTCCCACTTTCGCACAGACATTGCCGCTCGTGCGCTGAAGAATCAGCCGAAGGAAGCCGACGACATGACCCCCACGAAGAAGAGCCCGTCATCCGCCGCAAGGAAGGCCGTTATGGACGGTGCGGATATTTCCGCCGCGCTGGAGCAATTCGCCGACGCCATTTACAGGGAGTTTCCCTCTGCGGAGGGGCTGATGCTGCTGGGGATTCGCACGCGGGGCGCGGTGCTGGCGGAACGGCTGCAAAAAATTCTGACGAAAAAGTACCGCGCGGAAGTTCCCACCGGCACGCTGGACATCGCCTTTTACCGTGACGACTTGTCGCGCAAGAAGGGCAGCCCCGTCATTCATGGCAGCGAATTGCCGCCAAACATCGACGACGCCAACATCGTCCTGATCGACGACGTGTTGTTCACGGGACGCACGATTCGCGCGGCGATGAATGAGATTTCTGACTTTGGAAGGCCCGCAAAGGTCCGCCTTGCGGTGCTTGTTGATCGCGGCTTGCGGGAGATTCCCATCCAGCCCGACTTCTGTGGCCGCTTTCTCAAGACTTCGCCCGACGAATCGGTGCGGGTCTTGCTGAAGGAGACAGATGTTGAAGAGAAAGTGGTGGTCATTCCAAAATCCGTCGGCAGCGATCCATGAAATTCACAGCGAAGTTTCCAAGCCATTCATCAACCCCAAGGCATTTCGCGCGATCGCTGGTGAAGATGCTTGTGGCTTCGCTTTGCCTCTCCACCACCGCATTCGCCGACCCGACGCCCGCGCCGTCCCCCACGGCGGAAATTGATCGCTCCTTCGTCACCAGCACCGGCGGCACGCTTCCCGAAGAGTTGCAGGAACCGATTCTCAAGGATTTGGAGGCGCGTCATCCCGGCGAAACCCCGCAGGCGATTCTCGTTCACCTGATCGACTGCAATTCCGATCTCTGCGTGAAGAGCCTGAAGACCATTCAGGAATTCATCGTCGATGACATGAAGGACACCAACGTGGTGGTGATCGCAGTCGCGGCGAATAGCACCGATGAGCAGGTGAAGAAGCTGGCGGCGACGGCAAAGCTTACGTTCCCCATCATCGCGGACAAGGATCGCAGGTTGTTCACGAAGATCGCCGCGGAAGGGGTCCCGCGCACGCTCATTGCCAAGGGTGACGGGTTGGTTGTCTATACAAACAGCGGTTACAGCGAAGGGCGCGAAGCCGAATATCGCGCGGTTCTGGAATCCGTGATCAACGGCGCGCCGGTGCCGCGCGGCCTTGGGGACAACTCTTCTGAACCACAGATGGACAACGAACTCATGGCGCGCGACGTGCGCGGTCAGCAGGCGCCCGAAGTGCCGGTGGAAACGTGGATCAACCCGCTGCCCGCCGATGTCGCGGGCAAGTACAAGCTTGTCGATTTCTGGGCCACTTGGTGCGGGCCGTGCCGTGCGTCGCTTGAATATTCCGAAGCCATTCACCATCAGTTCGATGACAAGCTTGTCACCATGGCCATCAGCGACGAGCCCGTCTCTGTTGTGCAGGAATATGTGAAAACCGCGAAGTTGAAACAACCGATCGGCGTTGATACGCAGGGCCGCGCCAACAATTTTCTCCAGATTCAAGGAATTCCCCACGCGATTCTGATCAACCCGAAGGGGATCGTGGTGTGGCAGGGGCACCCGATGGAGCTGTGGGGGGATGACGGCAAGCTGCTGCGCGAGGCGCTGAACGGGAAGGAATTCATTCCCGCGAAGAACAAGCAGGGCGCGGTGCCAGCCGAATCACCAACTCCGACCGCAGCCGCGGAAGAATAATTCACGCGCCGAATTGGGCGGCGCTGGGGATTGTTTTTTTAGCTGCGGATTCGCGCAGGTGGGAACGGATTTGAAAGTGTATATACAATAGATGAATGGGGGAAGTGAGAAGAGTTTTTAGCCGCGGAGTGACGCGGAAAAGCACGGATTGGGAATGTATATACAGGAGACGGACAAGATGGATGAGGGGGCTTGTCCATCTGGTCCGTCTCTTTGTCGAAGCATTTTTTGGTGGCGGGGGCGTCCCGCCCTCGCATGTGTGGGTGGGCGAGGAGGTCGCTGGAGTCACGCAGTGTGTTGTATATACGTCTGGCGAGCGCGTGCCCGAATGCGTGGCTGAGGACGCCCTCGCTACGAAAAGTCAGCCGCAGATTGACGCGGAAAAGCACGGATTAAGAATGTATATACAGGAGATGGACAAGATGGATGAGGGATGAAGCTTCTTGTCCATCTGGTCCGTCTCTTTGTTGAAGCGTTTTTTGGTGGCGAGGGCGTCCCGCCCTCGCATGTGTGGGCGGGCAAGGAGGTCAGTGGAGTCATGCAAGAGTTATAAAGAGGAACTCGTCTATGCACCTGACAGGTGTTTGTGAGATTGCGTGGGCGAGGACGC
>JADZDZ010000157.1 GCA_020850785.1 Candidatus Sumerlaeota bacterium
CAACTCAATCACCACCGATTCAGGATCAGCCTTTCCATCGGCCACCACCACGTCCACCTGACCGGGCAGGAAAAATCCCGCGCGCGCATTGATGGTGAAGGTCCCGTTCTTCGCGCTCAGGATTTCAAAGGTGCCATTTCCCGTCGTCCTCGTCGTGCCGATGACCTGTCCCTGATCCTGCAACTCAATCGTCGCATCGGGAACGGGCGTTCCATCCTTTTTCTTGATCACGACGCCGATGATGGGAAATTTCCCAAGCTCATCCTCCTCCGCGAAGTCGAAGTTCAACGTCACATTGGGAATTTCCGGCACCAGTGTGAGGCGTTTTTCCAGAACACCTTTTTCCGACTCGGCAGTGAAAACGTATTCGCCCGGCGGAAGTTTCGAGAGTTTGTAGAATCCCTTTTCATCAACGGTGCCCGCTCCGCGCTTCGCCTTGCCGACTTCCGTTGCGGTCACGGTTGCGCCGCTCGCGGGCGTCTCGCCGTCAAACACCGTTCCGCTGACGACGATGTTTCCGACTTCCTCCACCTCCGCGTCGGTGGTTGTGGAACCGGAGGTGCCACCATCATCCGCAACGACGAGCGCGCCACTGCTCACCGCATCATCGGGATTTGTTTTTTCAGCATCTTTGTCAAGGCTGTGACTGCCGCCGTCCCCGGAAGCGGAAATGATTTTTGTGCTGTCCGGAAGCCGGCCCGTGTCGCGATCGCGAACGCGCGCCCGCGTGCCGGAGGTCGTGCGCTCGCCGGGAAGATCGGATGAATTGCGTCGCGATCCTCCCCCGTCACCGCCACCCAGAAAAACCTTCACCGCAACGATGAGCACAACAATGGCCGCGAGCGCCCCCAGTGCCAGCGTGATATTTCTGGATCGTGCGCGTGCGGTCATTCGGGAAACCGGCCCTTAGATTTCAGACCAATTGTCGCCAACTTCAATGTCCACCTTGATTGGCACGTTCAACGGCATCGCGTTCACCATTCCAGTCCGCACCAACTCGCGCATGACTTCAACCTCCTCCACCGGCACGTCGAAAATCAATTCGTCATGCACCTGGAGAATCATGCGAGCATTCAACTTCCGGCGTGTGATGTCGTTGGCGATTACGATCATCGCGGCCTTGATCATGTCCGCGGACGTCCCCTGACTTGGCGCATTCACCGCCACGCGTTCGCCGAAGCCGCGCGTGTTGGCATTCGCGGAACGTATATCCGGGATGTAGCGCCGCCTGCCCATCAACGTCGTCACATAGCCCTTCTCGCGCGCCTCCTGCTTTGCCCTCTCGATGAAATCCCGCACGCCTGAATAGACGTTGAAATAGTCCTCCATGAACTGACGTGCCTGCGCCCGCGGAATATCCAGCTCATTTGAAAGCCGGAAATCCGACATGCCGTAGATGATTCCGAAGTTGATCGCCTTTGCCTGATTGCGTTGCGACGGAGTGAGGTCGGCGACGGGAATGCCCATCACCTTGCTGGCCGTCAGCGCGTGAATGTCCCCGCCGGAGCGAAACGCCTCCACAAGGGCCGCGTCGTTGCTAAGGCTGGCGAGAATCCGCAACTCAATCTGCGAATAGTCCGCCGCCATCAACTTCCAATTCCGATCCCTCGGCAGGAATCCACGGCGAATTTGACGCCCCGCCTCCGTGCGAACGGGAATGTTTTGCAGGTTCGGGCTGTTGCTCGACAAGCGCCCCGTCGCCGCAACCGTCTGGCTGTAGCTCGTGTGGATGCGGCCCGTCTTGTGATGCACCAATCCCGGCAGCGTATCAATGTAGGTGCTCTTCAGTTTTTCGATCTGGCGATACTCCACCATCTTCGCCGGCAACGGGTGTACATCGCGCAGCGATTCCAGCACGCTCACATCGGTGCTATAGGCGCCGGTTTTTCCGCGCTTGCCGCCGGGAAGTTTCAACTCATCGAACAGGATTTCGCCCACCTGCTTCGGCGAGTTCAGGTTAAAGGGGCGCCCCGCGATTTCATAAATTTCCCTGCCGAGTTTCTGCAATTCCGCGGATGCGGATTTCGACAGGTTGGCAAAGTGCTCCTTGTCGATGCGCACGCCCTCCGACTCCATCTCCGCCAGCACGGTGATCAGCGGAATCTCCACCTTGCGGAAAAGCTCCCGCATTCCCGCCTCTTCCAATTTCGGCATCAGGAAATCATGAAGCTGCAACGTGACGTCCGCGTCCTGACAGGCGTAGCGCGCGGAATCCTCCACGCTCACGCTTGCCATCGTCACCATGTCATCCCCTTCTCCGATGAGTTCTGAAATCTCGGTCATTTGAATGCCGAGATGCGCCAGAGCCATCTCCTTCAACCGCAGCGAACCACTGCGGTCGGGATTCACAAGGTACGCCGCGATCATCGTGTCGGCTGCAACATCGCCGGGATTCAATCCCGCGTTCTTCAGAACCTTGTAGTCATAGTTCCAATGGTGGGCGACCCACGAAATCCCCCCATCCCGCAGCGTCGGCCCCAGCGCCTCCCGCAGGTCGTCGAGGCCGATCTG
>JADZDZ010000158.1 GCA_020850785.1 Candidatus Sumerlaeota bacterium
CAAACGCGCGGATGTGTGGCCCGCGCCACGAAAAACAGCGCGCAAAGGGGTCATGAAAATGACTGAAGCAATTTGCGCGCATTCTCTTCCAGAGTAAATTGTGACGTGCGCTTGAGCCCAATCGTGACGCGGGCTTGAATATCCGGCGATACGGAAGAAGTCGCAAAGACTGCATCCTTCCACGCCCTGACGTCGTCGGGATCAACATAGGTGGCGGCATCCGCGGCAACCTCGTGCATCACGGGAATGTCGGAGAGAATCACCGGAGTGCCACACGCCATCGCCTCCAACACGGGGAGGCCAAACCCTTCGCCGCGCGTGGGAAGCGCCAACGCGACGGCGCGCCGCAGGTGGTCGCGAATCGCGGATTCATTCGCGGAGGGAATGAACTCCACCTCCTGATTCTGGACGAGCGCCCTGAGTTCGGCCAATCGTTGCTCCCCTTCGACGCCGATGAAGACAAGTTTCAGGTCGCGCTGGTTCGCCATGGCGCGAATGAGGACTTCGTGATTCTTGCGCCGCTCGCCGCTGGCGATGCAGACGATGAATTTTTCACGCGCCGAAAGAGGGGCTGCCGTGAACTGCGCCGCGTCGATGCCGTGATGGAGGACGGCGCTTTTTTCCGGCGACGAGTTCAACAGCGCATCGCAGCGCTGCCGTGCATCCTGAGAAGGATAGAGGATGCGGTCCGCAGCCCTCGCGGAGCGGCGGATCATGGCGTCCATGTAGGCGCGAAACTTCGCGGGATAGGATGAAGGCTGGGACCAGATCAGGTCATCGTGGATCATCAACAGCTTCCTGAAGCGGCCACGCGCCGGGCCAATGAAGGCGGGCGAAAAGAGGACGTCGGCGCCCATCGCATCCAGCAGCGCGGGAAGCGTGCGTTGCTGCCACCAATCCCCGGCAGGATGCGCGGTGTGGTCGGCGTCGGTGTCCACCATCCTGATGTGATGGAATTCATCCCAACGATGGAGGAACTCCGCGTCCGGCAGGTCCGGCGCGAAGCGAATCGCCGTGATGGTGAAGTTGACGTGCCCCCCCGCCGCGAGCATTCGTTCCAGGCCGAGCAGTTGGCGCAGCACTCCGTTGCCAATGCCGGTGCGCTTTGCGCGAATTGTGCGCGCATCGATCACCGCATGGATTTTTTTTGTGGTCACGATGGGGCGCGACGCGGCGGCGTCACGCGCCGGCAGCCACGGGCTGCATGAAGATGTCGCGGATTTCATCCTTGGAGGTGGCGTCCAGAATGCGGCGCTGCACCGTTGCGAGCTTCAGGTACTTCACGATGTGCGCCAACACCTTCAGGAAATCGGCGGACTGGGAGTTGTTGCAGGCGATCATCACGACGATGTGCGTGGGATTCCCATCCAGAGACTCAAAGTCGAGGCCATCGCGGCTGAAGCCGATGGATATGACGAAATCCTTCACGGAGGCGATCTTCGCGTGGGGTGTGGCCAATCCAACGCCGACTCCGGTGGAGACTACTTTCTCGCGCTCGAAAATCTTGTCGCGCAGTTCCTTCTTGTCGGTGACCAAACTGGAAGTGCACGTCAGGCCGATCAACTCGGTCAGCACTTCGTCCTTCTTCGAACTTTTCAATTCGACAATGCGATCTGTGCTGATCATCTTGTCGATGCTGAACGGCATGATGCGATCCTGTCTGGGCAATCCGGCGGGAAGAATGGGTGATGCGGAAACGGAAAGGCCCTCCCCTTCCTCCGCAGTTGCTTACTTCGACTTCCGGGCGGCGTCGTAGCGTTTGGCGACTTCGTCCCAATTCACCACATTCCAGAAGGCGGCGATGTAGTCGGGGCGGCGATTCTGGTACTTGAGGTAATAGGCGTGTTCCCACACGTCGAGGCCGAGCAGCGGCGTCTGGCCATCCATGATGGGACTGTCCTGATTCGGCGTGGAGGTGACGGCGAGCTTGCCATCCTTGACCACGAGCCAGGCCCAACCGCTGCCGAAGCGCGTCGCGGCGGCCTTTGCGAAATCTTCCTTGAACTTGGCGAAACCGCCCAGTTCGTTCTTGATGGCGTCGCCGAGGGAGCCTGCGGGTTCACCGCCCCCCTTCGGGCTGATCACCTGCCAGAACAGCGAATGATTCGCGTGTCCGCCCGCATTGTTGCGAAGCGCCGTGCGAATGGCTTCCGGTGCGGCGTTCAGGTTCTTGAGCAGGTCCTCAACGGAGAGTTTTTCGAGTTCCGGGTGATCCTTCAAGGCATTGTTGGCGTTGGTGATATACGCCTGATGATGCTTGCCGTGATGAATTTCCATCGTTTTTGCGTCGATGTGCGGTTCCAGCGCATCGAGCGGGTAGGGCAATTGGGGAAGTGTGTAGGCCATGTGTTTTTCGGCTCCGTGGGCTTATGAGTACAAAAAGCCTCATGCGGCGGGCGCAATCGCGCGGGACCGCTGCGACTCATTCATGACTGAGGCAAAACTCAGGCCCCAACGTGGCCAAGTGGAAATTTACCGGGAAACGGCGAGGGACCGATCAATGACTTCCAGCAGATCGGGGATTTTGAACGGCTTCGCAATGATCTCGCAGTCCCCCTGGCTGCAGATGCGGCCGCGTTCGTCCTGCTCGCAGTAGCCTGTGATGAAGATCACCTTGAGGCCGGGACAAAGCTTGCGGGCATCGCGCAGCAGTTCCTCCCCGTTCTTCACGGGCATGCGAACGTCCGTGATGAGAAGGTCAAAACTCCCGGAATCGGTCAGTAGGCACAGGGCCTCCTCTCCGTTGCGGGCGGTCTCCACATCAAAGCCTTCGCGAGCGAGAGTCTTCTTGAGGAGGCTCAGCAGAGTCGCATCATCGTCGGCGACAAGCAGTCTGGTCTTTGCGGCCATCGGTCCAATCTTCACGGTGCAGGATGAGCCTACCTTCGCGCGGGGCGTCACACTGGCAAGTGAAAAGTCCCCGCAAAAGGGATACAAATAAGGGGGATTCCCTATTCAATGGCGTGCAAACACCTGCCAATCAACGCCTTAACCGAACAGTTTTCAAGACCCCCTTGCGCTGGCACGGTTTCGGCATAAAGCGTCGCCCATGCCCAAACTGAACTTTACCAAAATACTCATCGAACTGGCGAGCCACCCCACTGTGCCCTACCGCGAGGAGGCCATGGCGCGCGCAGTGGAACATTTGCTGAACCAAATCCCCGGCGTGATCGTTGATCGGGACGGATTTGGAAACCTGATCGCGCGGCTGACGCGCGGGCTGAAGACGAAGAATCCCTGGACGTTTGTGGCCCACATGGATCATCCGGGCTTCATCGTGAATGGAGCGCCGGACAAGGCGGGCCGCATTCCCGTGCTGTTCGAAGGTTTCGTGGAGGACGAATATTTCGAGGGGGCGAAGGTTCGGCTGTTTCGCGAATCGAAAGTGGCCGCGAACCGCGAGGTGATCGGTGTGGTGGAGACGATGGGGAAGCGCGGCCCCGCCCCGCGGCGCAACCGCCGTGGGCTGATCAGGCCGCTGAAGGATGCGACGGATTGCGTGATCGCCATGTGGGACCTGCCGGCGATTCGCTTCGAGGATGACCTGATCTACGGCCGGAACATCGACGACCTTGGCGGTGTGGCGGTGATTTTGGAAACGTTGCGGCGTGTGAGCGAAAGCGATCGCGATGCGGACGTGATCGCGGTCTTCACGCGGGCGGAGGAGACGGGCTTTCGCGGGGCACTGGTGTTGCTGGAGGACCCCAAGCGCGCAAAATACATCCCCGATGGTGCGCGCATCGTCAGCGTGGAGACCTCCTCCGCGCGTCCCCACATCAAGACGGGCGAGGGCGCGGTGCTGCGCGTGGGGGATCGCACGACGGTTTTCGATCCGCAGCTTTGTCTGGAGCTGGAGGCCGCTTCCAACACGATCTCCAAGGAAAAGGGACGGCGTCCGTTGCGGCGCGCCCTGATGGACGGCGGCACCTGCGAAGCAACGGCGTTCAACATGTATGGGTTCCGCGCTGCGGGCGTTTGTCTTCCGCTGGGGAACTACCACAACATGGACACGACAAAGAAGCGCATCGCAGAGGAGATCATTTCACGCGCCGACGCGGAGGACTTGGTGGCGGTGACAACGGAACTTTGCTTCGCGCGCAAGCCGACGGCGGACCCGCTGAAAAAGCTGCGGGAGGACCTTCACGGCTACGCGCAGGACGCCCGCAAGCGCATGCGCGAGGGCTGAAGCCGCGCTGTTGCGCTTGCCAGAGGACGGTCTGCTGGCGTTTGCTCCCTGAGCCATGAGCGAAGAAACGACAACAACCACCATTGCGCAGCCGCCACGCCGCGAGGAACTGACGGCGCCGGTGCCTCCCTTGGTGATCGGCCCCCACAGTTTCTGGCCGCCGATTTTTCCCGCGCCGATGTGCGGCATCAGCGACCGCCCCTGGCGCCAGTTCGCGCGCGAGCAGGGCTGTCCCCTTGTCTATACGCAGATGGTGAGCTGCGAGGCGATGATGCGCAATGGCCGCGACAAGTCCTGGCAGATTCTGGACATGTTCGTGGAACCGGGGGTCGTGTGCGCGCAGGTGTTCGGCGCGGATCCCGTGAACCTTGCGGATACCGCGCGCCGCCTTCAGGATGCAGGCGCGGCCATCGTGGACCTCAACATGGGCTGCCCCGTGAACAAGGTGGTGAAGGCAAACGGCGGCAGCGCGCTCATGCGTCAGCCGGAATTGGTGCGCGGGATTTTTCAGAAGATGCGCGCGGCGCTGACCGTGCCGTTCACGGTGAAGTTTCGCGCCGGGTGGGAGAAATACGGGGAGGAAGCCTTCACGATTGCGCAGCTTGCGCAGGATGAGGGGCTGGATGCGATTGCGATTCATGCGCGCACGCGGCAGCAGGGCTTCAAGGGCCATGCGGACTGGTCGATCATTCGCGCGCTGAAGGAACGGATCACCATTCCCGTGATCGGCAACGGCGACGTGAAGAGCGCGGACGATGCGGTGCGGATGGTTCGCGACTTCCGCGCCGACGGCATCATGATCGGGCGCAGCTGCATGGGAAACCCCTGGCTGTTCCGCGAGATCGCCGCGCGTTTCCGCGGCGAACCCGATCCGCCGAAACCCACCGTGGATGAGCGCCTGGATGCGGTGCTGCGCCACGCGGACATGATGGTGATGCGCAAGGGGGAGGCGCTTGGCCTGCGCGAATTCCGCAAGCACGTGGTGTCCTACATGAAGGCGTTCCCCTTCGCGCGGGAGTTGAAGACCAAGCTGATGGATGCGGTGACGCTGGAGGAATATCACACAATCATCAACGATGGGCGTGATGCGATTCGCACAAAGGCAGAAGCGGATGCGAACCGCCCAAAATACGAAGGGGACGAATGTGAACCCACGGACTGCGGATGCGATGACTAAATACAAACTTGGCTTCATCGGTGCTGGCAACATGGCGGAGGCGCTGATCCGCGGTCTGATCGACAAGGGCGTGTACACCGCCGATGAAATTGCCATCACGGACGTGTCGGCGGATCGCACGGCGCTTCTTGGCAGACAGTTCGGCGTCGCCACCTGCGGCAGCAACGGCGCGCTGGTTCGCGAATGCGCGGTGGTCCTGCTGGCGGTAAAGCCGCAGGTTGTGGCCGCCGTGCTGGAGGACGTGAAGAACGATTCACGGCCCGATCAGTTGTTCATCAGCATCATCGCGGGAACGCGGTCCGCGAAGATTGAGAACGGATTGCGCAATGCAGGGAACGAAAAGCCCCGTCTGGTGCGCGTGATGCCGAACACTCCCGCGCTGGTTGGCCTTGGCGTTTCGGGAATTTGCGCTGGTGCAAATGCAACGGCGGAGGACCTGCAAACAACGGAGAGTATTTGCAATGCGGTGGGCATCACGACCCGCGTGGATGAATCGTTGATGGACGCCGTGACGGCGCTGACGGGAAGCGGCCCTGCCTACATCTTTTACGTGATCGAGGCGCTGATTGAGGCGGGCGTGAAGGTGGGTTTCACGCCGGAACAGGCGCACGGGATGGTGCTGCAAATGGTGCTGGGGGCGGCGACGCTTGCGAAGAACTCCGACAAATCGCCGCAGGAGTTGCGACGCGCGGTCACGTCGCCGAAGGGGACAACCGAGGCGGGAGTGACAGTGCTGGATCAGGAACGCGTGAAGGAAATCTTCGCAAGAACCGTGGAGGCGGCGGAAAGAAGAGGGAAGGAATTGGGGAGCCTCTAACCGGCCCCTGCGTCGATTGCTCGCCAGAGAAGGCGTTCGCGACGGGCGAAATCTACACGTACAATCGCACCACCGGCTTGCCCGGCAGTCCGCGCAATTCCGCGAGTGATTCCTCGCTGAGCGTGAGTTTGTGGTCGCCGTTTAGTCTGAGCATCGCATCGCCGGCGATTTCATGGGACAGCACCACGCGAAGGGGCCGCTTGCCGCCAAAGCGGCGACAGACTTCCTTCAGGCCGCGCAGCGATTCCAGCGAGACGTTCTGCACGTCGAATTGTAGTTCGATGCCGCTGGCATTTTCGCGAAGCTGCTCCACGGCGGTCGCCTTGATGGCGTCAATGCTGGGGCGGTTGTTCCACATGGTAAGGCGCGCGCTGACCTGAATGACGCGATCAACCACGAGCAGTTCCCTGCACGCCTCGTAGGCGCGGGAGAAAAACTTCACCTCGAAGGCGCCCTCGTAATCCTCCATGTTCACGATGGCCCAGGATGCGCCGCGCTTGTCCTGGCGCGTCTGAATGGCGGTGATGATGCCAACCATCGCGATGTCGCGGGAATCCTCGCCGCGCAGTTCCTCGGCAATGTTCGAAATGGAACCGCTGCGCGTGCCGCCGAAGCTGTCGATCTCCACGCGATACTTGTCGAGCGGATGTTCCTTGAGGAAAAAGCCGAGGAATTCCTTCTCAAACTGTGCCCGCATTTTTGGATCCCATTCGCTGACGTTTGGAATCGTGATGTCGTGAATGTCGGGTTCGGCGCCATTCCCTTCGCTGAAAGCATCAAAGAGGGAGGACTGCGCGCTGGCCTTTTCCGCCTGCACGCGCTGGGCGGCCTGCAGCAATTCAGGGAGCACCTGAAGCAGCGCCTTCTTCGATGGATGCATCCTGTCGAAGGCGCCGACCTTGATGAGCGCCTCCACCATGCGGCTGTTCATCGCCCCGGAGGGAACGCGCAGGACAAAGTCGCCGAAGCTCTTGAAGGGTCCATTGGCTTCGCGTTCGCGCATGACGGCCTGCACGAAGGCCGCACCGACGGTCTTCACGGCGCCCATGGCGTACCAGATGGTGTTCCCGTCGGGGTTGAAGTAGTCGATGGACTTGTTGATATCGACAGGGAGCACCTGCAGCCCGATTTCGCGCGCGTTGGCGACGTACTTCGCGATGCTGTCCGTGGAGCCGCCGATTTCGTTCGTGAGCAGCGCCGCCTGAAAGTAGGTCGGGAAGTTCGCGCGCAGGTAGGCCGTCTGGAACGTCACAACCGCGTAGGCGGCGGAGTGCGACTTGTTGAAACCATAACCAGCGAAGGTGACGATCTGGTCCCAGATGTACTTCGCCAACTTTTGGTCAACGTCGTGGGTTTTCTTCGCGCCGCTGATGAACTTTTCCTCCTGCTGGTCCATCACCTCCTTCTTCTTCTTCCCCATGGCCTTGCGAAGCACGTCCGCCTCGCCGCGCGTGAAGCCGCACAGGTCCATGGCGACGCGCATGACTTGTTCCTGATAGATGAAGATGCCGAAACTTTCCTTGAGGATCGGCTCCATGACGGGGTGGTCGTAGGTGACCTTCTCGCGGCCGTGCTTTCGCGCGACGTAGGTTTGGTCCATCTTGGCATCAAGGGGACCGGGGCGGTAGAGCGCAATGAGCGCCGTGAGGTCGGCGAAAGCGGTGGGCTTAAGCGCCTTCACGAGCGCCGTCATGCCGGGTGATTCCAACTGGAAGACGCCGGCGGTTTGCCCCTTGTGCAGCATCTTGTACGTCTTCTCATCGACGTTGTCGATCTTGTCCCATTCGATGGTGATGCCTTCGCGTTCGCGCAGCCAATTTTCCACGCGCTGGATGATGGACAAGTTCTTGATGCCGAGGAAATCCATCTTGAGCAGGCCGATTTCCTCCACCTGCCCCATGGTGAATTGCGTCAGCGCGCCGACTTCCTTCGGCGTCTTGTAAAGGGGGAGGTAGTTCGTGAGCGGCTGGTCCGCGATCACGACGCCGGCGGCGTGCGTTGATGCGTGACGCACCATGCCTTCCACCTGAAGGGCGTAGTCGAAAATCTGCTTCGCGGTCGTGTCGCTCTGCAGGACGCTCTTGAGTTCCTCCGCTTCCTCCAGCGCACTCCTGAGGTTCACCTTCGGACCTTCGGGAATCAGCTTTGCGATGCGATCCACGGTCTTCAGGTCAACGCCAAGAACGCGGCCCACGTCGCGAATTGCGTTCTTCGCCTTCATCGTTCCGAAGGTCACGATCTGGCAGACGCAATCCTCGCCATACTTGCGGCGGACGTACTCGATCACCTCCGCGCGCCGGTCATCGGAAAAGTCCACGTCGATGTCGGGCATGGAAACGCGATCAGGGTTGAGGAATCGTTCGAAGAGCAGGCCGTGGCGCAGCGGACAAAGCTGCGTGATGCCCAGCGTGTACGCGACCACGGAGCCCGCGGCGGACCCACGGCCGGGGCCGACGGGAATGCCCTGCGAACGCGCGTGGGCGATGAAGTCCGCCACGATCAGGAAATAGGCGGAGAAGCCCATCTTCACGATGACGTTGATTTCAAAGTCGATGCGATCGCGCAGCACCTGATCGCTGTCCACGCGATCGCCGTAGCGGGCGCGCGCGCCGGAGCGCACGCATTCAATCAGGTAGGATTCCTCCGTGTGCCCGTCGGGGCAGGGGAAGCGCGGCAGGTGATACTTCTTCGGCGGCATCTGGATGTTGGTCATCTCCGCCACAAGGCGCGTGTTCGTGACCGCTTCCGGATGATCGCGGAACAGGATCGCCATTTCCTCCGCGGACTTCACGTAAAATTCCGTGCCGTCGAACTTCATGCGATCCTTCTCATTCACGAAGGAACCGGTCTGGATGCAAAGGAGCACATCGTGCATCTTCGCGTCCTCGCGGCGCATGTAGTGGCAATCGTTCGTCGCAATCAGCTTCAGGTCCTGCGCCGCCGCGATCTTCAGCAACTCCCGGTTCGCGATGCGCTGTTCCTCGATGCCGTGGTCCTGCAACTCCACGAAGAAGCGTTCACGTCCGAACATTTCGACAAACTGTCCGGTGTACTGTTCCGCCTTCTTCGACTGGCCGTTGATGATGGACTGCGGGATCAATCCCGCGAGGCAGGATGACGTCGCGATCAGCCCTTCCTTGTGCTTCGCCAACGTTTCAAAATCGATACGCGGCTTGTAGTAGTAGCCCTCCAGATGCCCGATGGTGGAAAGCTTCATCAGGTTCTGGTAGCCGGTCCAGTTCTCCGCGAGCAACAGCAGGTGATGGGTGTTCTTCTGCTCCCCCGCCCCGCGCGCGCCACGGGAAAACGGCGTGATGTAGACCTCGCAGCCGACGATGGGCTTCACGCCTTCCGCGGCGCAGGTGTTCGTGAACTCGTGAATGCCGAACATCACGCCGTGATCGGTGAGCGCCACGGCGGGCATGCCGAGTTCCTTCACATGGCGCACCATCGGCCCGATGCGGTTCGCGCCATCCAGCAGCGAGTACTCCGAATGGACATGGAGATGAACGAAGTCTGAAGGACCGATAGCCATCGCGGCGCGTGAATCTTTTTTGTGGTGTGAACGCGGAAGGAAAAATTTCCCGCGCGCTGGACAGCCATTCAAGGTGGTGCGGCGGCCGATTGCAACACAAGAGCGCGAAGGATTTTTCGCTTGCGGGAGAGGCTGCTACGCAGCAGCGGGCTGCGGTGCCACGAAGGTCCCCTGCAACCGCGCAATCAGCGCGGGATGCCAGCGCGCGACCGCATAGAGGCTGGCAGCGACGAAGCAAAACCACAGGTCCTGGCCCAACGGCGGCCAGTGCTTTGCCCCTATCGCAAATCGCAACGCGACAAAGGTGAAGTGGCCGACGAAAATGAAGAGGCTGTTCCGGCCACAGACTTCCAGAAACTCCAGGGCGGCGCGCCACCTTCCCCGATTATTCAGCGCCGTGATCACCACGTAGAAGACAATGGCGCCGGCGACGATGGAAAGCGTGCGCAAGGGGGCGTGCACGTACTTCTGCGTCAGTGATTCCTCCATCGATGTTGAAAGAAGATGGTGAACGCCGAAGTCGCCCGCCTGCACGCGCGCGAGCAGAAAACTGGCAACAACGACAACCATGGAAATGGCAAATGCTGCATTACGAATGCGTGGTGATTTCTTCAATGTGAGATCGACACGCGAGAATCCGGCGGCCAGGCCGACGAGGAAGACAAGCTGCCAGCCCCACTGATGAAAACCCCGCGCCATGCCGGGGCGCATCCACTCGAAGTCAAAGATATGCGGGTGCGTTTGCAGGGTCGCGTATAGACAAAAGCTGACAGCAAACACCAGCCACGCAAGCCCGCGACGAAAACATTCCAGTGCCAATGGTGTGAGCAGCAGCAAGATCACATACAGCGGAAGAATGTCCATGTAGGTCGGCAACCAGCGCAGCAGCAGGATGTCCCTGAAAAGTTGCGGGAATGTAATGGAGGCGGTTGGTACGGAACGAATTCCCCGCGTGTACAATCCGATATCCGTCATCATCAGCGCGAGGAAGACGTGGATGAGATAGATCTGAAGCGTACGCAGAAGTATTTTCGCGTAGGCACCGGACCAGCCGAGTTTCTCCGCGCGGCGCAGCGACACCATGCCGAGCGCGAAGCCTGCCATGAGAACGAATCCGGAGGAACCCTGCAAATAGTTCGGCAGATGCAGCAGCCAAAGTATGTGGCTTCCAAAGGCCGTGTGGTCCGCTATCATGCAAAGCATTGCGATGCCGCGCAGAGCATCGATGGCGCGGTCCCGTGGTTGTTTGGGAAGGGCGGGTTCAGACATCAGTCAAGCGGATGAGGGCGGAACAGCGTATAATATTCCGTCACAAAAGAAAGGGCAAAGAATCCCGCAGCAAGAACAGCGATGGGCAAAATTCCCATGCGGGATTCATCCTTTTCATCTGCGGCAAGGCCGAACAGCCATGCACAAAGAAGCATGATCGGTGGTTGATAGTAACGCTCGTAGGCTTCGTGAATGGTGGCGTGCGCGGCCATCATGGCAACAAGGGCCACAACCAGCATCGTTGCGCGCGGGCGCTGGCTGCGTGCTCCATTCCAAAGCGCGAACAACCCGACGGCGCCCATGATCGCCAACGGTGGAAACATGATCGATCGCCCCGCAAGGGACGGCAGCCGCTGGGCGATGGACCACAATGGTCCGCCGCTGCGCCCTTCCGTCAGGTTGTAGGCCGTGGGCCAGGCGACTGATGCAATCAATCCCACTGTGGCGCAGGCGACAACCGCCGGCGAGTTCCATCGAACTCTCCGCACAAGGGAGGGACTTGCTGCGATGAAGAAGGGCGTCACGATTCCCAGATAGGAAAGCACCATCGTGATGGCTGCGGGATTGGGCCGTTGGTAGCGCGTCTGAAATGCCGGTGGCGTCAGGCCTCCCCAAAGTTGGTGGAACTTGACCAGAATCGCGGCGGGCAGAAGCACCAGCATCACCATCAAGGCGATCCTGAGCTTCAGGTTGTCCCTTGATTGCAGCACCGCAACGGCCACGGGCGCGATGGCCCAGGCGCTGATCTGCCGGAAGTAGATGGCGCAGAAAATCGCAATCGCCGCGGCGGCGAGTTGTCGAATTTTTCCTGCGCTCGTCATGGCAAGACCGAGGCCGAGCGTGATGAGAAAGAACGCGGGAAAATCCGTGAGCAACCACATGCCCGACCGAAGCGTGATGGGAAGGGCCATCAGCGGGAGCGCGATCACGAAGGCGTGCGCGGCGGAAACGCGCGACGGCACAAATGCCTGCAGCAACAAAACGGAACCGAGCGCAAACAATCCCGTGACGAGCCGGAAGAAATGCAATCCATCGCCCAATGCCTGGCCGATGCCGGCGAGAAACAGGTAGTAGCCCGGCGCCAGCGCCGACGGATAGTCACCAAGCTCCGGGTGCGGCCACTGGCTTAGGAATTGTCGAAGCACGGGGAGGTGATAATTCGTCTCATCCCTTGCGGGCCCGCCGGGGCCGGTGATGCCGCTGAGGATGACGGGCCAGGTGAGCGCCGCATACAGAAGCGCCGTCACAACGAGCCACAGGACCCGGTTGCGCGCGTTTGCTCCTGATTTCGCGGCGTCTTCGACGAGCATCAATTCCTTGCCCTTGGCGTTCCTTGAACCTAGCAGGTTGCGGAAATCATTTCTGGATGTCTCAATGCTCAGCGGCAAGAAGGTAATCGTCGTTTTTCCTGCCTACAACGCGGAAAGGACATTGGAGCGCACCTTTCGCGAGGTCGATACCGATATTGTTTCGGAAACGATCCTCGTGGATGACGCCTCCAAGGATCACACGGCGGAGGTGGCGCGGCGGCTCGGTATCCACACCGTTGTGCACAGCAGGAACAAGGGCTACGGCGGGAACCAGAAGACCTGCTACCGCGAGGCGCTTGGCCGCGGCGCGGACATCGTGGTGATGGTGCATCCCGACTACCAGTATTCACCGCGCTTGATTCCCGCGATGGCATCCATGATCGCCAGCGGCCACTACGACGCGGTGATGGGTTCGCGAATGCTTGGGCAGAATGCGCTGCGTGGCGGGATGCCGGTTTACAAGTATATCTCCAATCGCTTTCTCACACTGTCGCAAAACCTCCTGATGGGCCAGAAGTTGTCGGAATACCACACCGGCTATCGCGCGTTCAGCCGCGCGCTGCTGGAATCGCTGCCGCTGGAGGATTATGATGACGACTTCATTTTCGACAACCAGATGATCGCGCAGGCGATGTACTTCGGATGGCGCGTGGGGGAAATCAGTTGTCCGACGCGCTACTTCGACGAGGCGTCGAGCATCAACTTCAAGCGCAGTTGCACCTATGGCCTGGGCGTGCTTGGCGTGTCGTTCAACTGCTGGAAGGCGCGCAAGCGCATCGCCGCGAGCAAGTTGTTCCCCGCGCGAATTCCCAAGGCGCAACGCGGACCGGGAACGATCGAATAACAATGCGGCGGCGCGTGGAGCGGGATTGCTGGTGCGGCGCGCGGACGGCGCGTTTGGTCGCCAACGTTCGCGTGCCCGATGGGGCGCAGTTTCCGCTCGTGCGGTGCGAGGGCTGCAAGGTGTATGCGCTCTTCCCGCAGCCCGACGACGCAACGCTGGCACACTACTACAGCAATGAATACTATGGAAATTCGCGGAAGAAGTTCATTGGGCCCGTTGCCAAATTTGTGGGGTTCTTTCAGGGAGGGCGCGCGCGTCACGTTGCCCGCGAGGTGAACCGCCACCGCCGCTGTGAGGAGCCGCGCCTGCTGGACGTGGGCTGCGGCAATGGCGGCTTCCTGATGCAGATGCAGCAACGGGGATTCGCCGTGGAAGGCACGGAATGGACTGCGGACAGCGCACGCCGCATTCCCGCCAGCGCGGGCATTCCCGTGCACGTGGGGGATTTGCTAACGTTGGACTTGCCGGAGAAGTCCTTTGATGCAATTACACTGTGGCATGTGTTTGAACACCTTCGGCAACCGGACAAAACGTTGGAAAAAATTCATCGACTGCTGAAGCCGGGCGGACTGCTGTTCCTCGCGATGCCCAACCATGAAAGCTGGCAGGCGCAGCGCTTCGGGACGAACTGGTTCCACCTTGATCCACCGCGTCACCTCTTCGGCTTCGGCGTGAAGTCGCTGTCGGCGCTGCTGAGGCTCAGGAAATTCCAACTGCTGGCCGCGAGCACGTTTTCATTCGAGCAGAATCCTTATGGCTACCTGCAGAGCGTCCTGAATTCACGCGGCTGGCCGCGCGATCGCGCCTATGGCGTGCTGAAGGGGACAAGTCGCGACGCGTTCGCGACGAAGCTGATGGACCTGATGCGGGTGGCGCTGCTGGTTCCCGCCGCGCTGCTCTACGCCGTTGCGGAATGGCGCGCGGGACGCGGTGGCACCGTGACCATGGTCGCGCGGAAACGTGGCTGATTCCATGCGCTGCTGGCATTGTTTTCGTGTTGGTGTCGGCACCATGAGGTCCGCCGCGCGCTTCCTGATCAGTTTCATCCTGCTGCTGCTGGCGCCATGCGTCACAGCGGCGCAGAAGGTGGACAGCAAGCCCGCGCCGCCCGGCAAGCCGCGGCTGGCAACGGACCTTTCACCACGCTACTATCCCTACAAGGATCGCGAAAATTATCCGCGACGGCTGCTCGCAAAACTGAATGCTATTCGCGAGCAGCACCGCCTGCCACCGTTGAAGCTGGCGTCGAGTCTGAGCGACGTGGCGCAGGCCCACTCCACGGACATGTACCTGCGAAACTTCGTGGATCACGTTTCACCGGACAATGAGGACCACACGGGGCGGCTGGCGCGGTTGAAGCCGCGGTTGCTGACCCTGCAGGCAAAGGAAAACCTTGCCTGGTACGAGGCCACGTTTCTGCTGCCCGAAGCGGAACTGATCGACAAGGAATTCGAAGGGCTGATGAACTCACCGTCCCACCGCGCGGCGATCCTGAGCGATGATGTCTTCTACGTCGGCTTTGGATTCACAACGTTCTGGAATGGTGACCGCTTTGAATCGAATCAGGTGCAACTGTTCGCCGACATTGTGGGCGAATGGCGGCAGAACCTGCCGGACACGATCCATCCGGGACAGACCCTTGAGTTGATGCTGATGCGCCCCATCGACGCCTATCTGGCGAGCGAGTCCGATCCCCGTGGCCAGTTTCCCGACCCGCAATCACCGAACAAGCATTGGATCGGCGGGCTTCCCATTCCATTCGTGACACAGGCGCAAACACCGACCATCAAAATCCCCAATGTTCCCGAAGGGAATTATCGCATCCAGTGCTCGCCAAAGGACGCAAACCGCTACGTGGTGGTGAAGCGCGTCCGCGTGGAGCGCGGCTAGTTCGCGCCGTCGCGCGCAAGGTCCTCTTTCAAGCGCGCAAGGTTCGCCGCGATGGTGGGATCGTCGGGATAGTGTTCGCTCGCGGTGGTCAGCAGGTCCAACGCTTCCTTTCTTTTTCCAACGCGAATGCACAGGATGGCAAGATTCTGGAGCGCATCGATGTTGGCAGGGTCGAATTCAAGCGCCCGCACGTACAGTTGCGTGGCGATGTGCGTGTCGTGCTTCAGTTCCTCGGACTGGTAGGCGGCGTAGGCCAGCACCTGCGCCCGTTCCTTTTTCCCCATGCGATCGGGGAAGTGGATGTCGAAGGCCTTCGTGAAGTATTCATGCGCCAGCACGGAATCCTCCTTCTGCGCGATGGCCCCCAACCGCGCCCAGGCATAGACGCGCGTGGATTGATCCGCTGCGGGGTGCCGCGCGGCGCGCATCAGCGCCTTCGCGGTGGCATGGGACAGCGACGTGGGTGGATCAGTTGTGGCCAGCGCCTGAAGCGCGGTGAACTCCGCAGGAAAAATCGCGAGCGCGCGCTCCGCCGCTTCAACGCGCGCGTTGGGACTGCGCGTGAAGCGGGCGATCTGCCCCCACGCCGCCGCGCCATCAACGGTCGGCTCATCGATGGTGTCCAGAATCGCAATGGCCGCTTCACGCTGGTCCAGAGCGGCCAGCGCCAATGCCACGGCGGCGCGCTGGCGTGCGGGCGCCTTCCGCTCGTGCGCCATTTCCTTCGCAACGCGCAGCGCGGTTTCCAGGTCGTTCGTCGCGCGTGCAACGGATGCCTGCCAGTAGAGTGACGTGGGCTTGTCGGCAATCTTCTTCGCCGCCGCCATCGCCTCCGCAAATTTTCGTTCCTTCACGAGCGATGAAACTGTGAGCTCGGAAATCTGCGTGTTGCTTTGCAGCGCCGGCGGCGCGTCGATCCCCGACGCCTCGTCGGGAGCGCCCTCCGTCGCCCTTGCGTGAATTGCGTTCGTCTGCGCCTTCGCCGAGTCGGGATAGATGGCAAGCACGCGCGCCCAGAGTGTTGCGCTGGACTGCCAGTGCATCATCACGGAAAGCGAAACCGCACTGAAGGAAATCAACAGCACCACCCCAACCGATGCGAACGCAAAGCGGCGACGCGGATCACCCAGCAACGACGTCGCGGCGGCTGCGATTCCGAAAAGGAAAACGAGCGTCGGGAGGTAACTGTAGCGGTCGGCGGCGTAGGCGGCGCCGAAGGCAACCACACCACTGACGGGGCCAAGCACCAGCAGTCCCCCCAGAATCGCAAATGCGATGGCGGGCGCGCGGCGAATGAGCGCGATGCCTGCGGCAACGAGTCCCGCACTGCACAGGAATCCCAGCAACGCGAAGGGAAGGCGCGCCGTGGGGCGTGATTCGTAGGGATAAAGCGGAGAAAGATTATAGGGAACGATGGTCTTGATGACGTAGTGCATGGGCGACCATGCAGCCACTTTCAGCCGCTCCCAGAGCGGGAAATTCGCAACAAGGGCCTTTTCCTGCGCCGCCTGATTCACCACTGCCATCACGATCGACAGCGCCACAAGCACCGCGCAGAGCGCGACGCGGGAGGCGTTGGATTTCCGACGCCAAACGGCATCGAAAAGCATCAGCACAAAAGGAAGCGTGACCGCCATGGGCTTCGCAAGCAACGCAAGCACGGCACTCACGAAGACACCCCATAGCACAAGGCGGCGGGCGCTGCCTTTGCCCGGCGTGGGAATGATCCACAGCAGGAACGCAAGCACGTAGAAGAAGTTGCAGAGCACGTCCTTCCGTTCGCTGATCCACACCACGGATTCGATGCGAAGGGGATGAACCGCGAAAATCGCGGCGAGCATTCCCGCCACTATTCGCTGCGCGCCGAGTACGCGCATGACGACGAAGGAAAGCGCGCAGGTGGCCGCGTGAAGAACGATGTTCTCGAAGCGATAGCCCTCCGGCTGCAGCCCGAAGAAATGGTAATCCACCATGTAGCTGAGCATGGTGAGCGGATGATAGTTGGAGAAGTAGGGATGGACGAAAACGCCGATGGCATTCGACCAACTCAGGTTCAGCAACCAGCCGTTCATATGGATGTAATAGCGATCATCCCAGTTCAGGAACTCAAAGGAGAGCGACGGCAGGAAAAGAAATCCCAGCAGGAAAACAATCCCGGCGACGGCCATGTCCTTCCCGATTGAGGGGTGGTTGTGGAGGTTCATCACGAGAGGAAACCTACGGTTGGATGGCCGGGAGCGCCAAACCAAAAATTGGGAGGCTGCGACGTCGCCCCCCGGCAGAAAGGCGACCAACGACGTAACAATGAAACGGCCGTGTCGCAGTGATACAAATTTGATCCGTTTTGCTCCGCACAAAAAGAACACGGAAACCTGAAAGCAAAGCACTTAACCGATTTTTGGGCGGTGGCCTTTCGCTGGTCAAATTCTTGCGCAATCGGGAGGCAAGAAACACCTCCATTTCAAGGAGCATCGAAGAATGAGCAAAGTTATCGGAATTGACCTCGGAACGACCAACAGTTGCGTCGCCGTGATGGAAGGCGGAGCCCCCGTGGTGGTCGCCTCCTCCGAAGGTGGGCGCACGGTTCCCTCCGTGGTTGCTTTTGACAAAAATAACGAGCGGCTGGTGGGACAGGTTGCCAAACGCCAGGCGGTCACGAACCCGGAAAACACGATCTTCTCCGTGAAGCGATTCATGGGCTGGAAGTTTGCCGACTCCGAGCGGTCCGGCGAAACGAAGCGCATTCCCTACAAGGTTGTGGCGGCGCAGAATGGCGACGCGGCGATTGAAGCGAAGGGCAAGCGCTACTCCCCGCCGGAAATTTCCGCGATGATCCTTCAGAAGATGAAGCAAACCGCGGAAGACTACCTTGGGCACAAGGTGGAGGCGGCGGTGATCACGGTTCCCGCCTACTTCAACGACGCGCAGCGTCAGGCGACGAAGGACGCGGGCAAGATCGCGGGCCTCGACGTGAAGCGCATCATCAACGAACCGACTGCGGCGGCGCTCGCCTACGGCCTCGACAAGAAGAAGGACGAGACGATCGCGGTCTATGACCTCGGCGGCGGCACGTTCGACGTTTCGATCCTGGAACTTGGCGATGGCGTGTTCGAGGTGAAGTCCACCAATGGCGACACGCACCTTGGCGGCGACGACATCGATGCGGTGCTGATCGATTACATCGCGAACGAATTCAAGAAGAGCGACGGCATCGACCTTCGCAGCGACCGCATGGCGCTTCAGCGCCTGAAGGAAGCGGCGGAGAAGGCAAAGGTTGAGCTTAGCTCCTCGACGAACACCTCCGTGAACCTTCCCTTCATCACCGCAGACGCAAGCGGCCCGAAGCATCTGGCGCTCGACATCAGTCGCGCCCAGTTTGAGAAGCTGGCAGGCCCGATCTTCGACCGCACGATTGAGCCCTGCAAGAAGGCCATGGCCGACGCGGGCGTGAAAGCGGAGGACATCGACGAGGTGATCCTTGTTGGTGGCTCCACGCGCTCCCCCTACGTGCAGGAGCTTGTGCGCAAGCTGTTCGGCAAGGAAGTGAACAAGTCCGTGAACCCCGATGAGGCGGTTGCCATCGGCGCCGCGATTCAGGGCGGTGTGCTCGCGGGCGACGTGACGGACGTGCTCCTTCTGGACGTGACGCCGCTGTCGCT
This sequence comes from Candidatus Sumerlaeota bacterium, assembly GCA_020850785.1. Classification (GTDB taxonomy): domain Bacteria; phylum Sumerlaeota; class Sumerlaeia; order SLMS01; family SLMS01; genus JADZDZ01. The sequence goes on from JADZDZ010000158.1 coordinate 18,688, forward strand.
CGGCATCGAAACGCTGGGTGGCGTGTTCACGAAGCTGATCGAGCGAAACACGACAATCCCCGTGAAGAAGAGCGAAATTTTCTCCACGGCGGCGGACAACCAGAACACCGTGACGGTGAAGGTGTCGCAGGGCGAACGCGAAATGGCGGCGTACAACAAGCTGCTCGGCGCGTTCAATCTGGACGGAATTCCCCCCGCGCCCCGCGGCGTGCCGCAGATCGAAGTCACCTTCGACATCGACGCGAACGGCATCCTGCACGTCTCCGCGAAGGACATGGGAACTGGCAAGACGCAGAAGATTCGCGTGGAAGCGGGCTCCGGCCTGAACGATGCGGAAATCGAGCGCATGGTGAAGGATGCGGAAGCCCACGCGGAGGAGGACAAGAAGCGCCGCGAGGAAGCGACCACGAAGAACAACGCGGAATCGCTGGTGCATCAGGTCGAGCGCTCCATGAGCGATCTGGAAGGAAAAATCTCCCCGGAGGATAAGGGCCAGATCAACAATGCACTGGAAGACTTGAAGAAGGCGATCAGTGCGAACGACACCAACGGCATGAAGAGCGGCACCGAGAAGGTGAACGCGGCATTCCAAAGCGTGAGCGCGCGGTTGTACCAGCAGGCCGGCGCCCAGGGCGGACCGACCGGCGGCCCTTCGCCTGACGGCGCGGGAGCAGCAGGCGCCGCAAACGGCAACGGCAGCGCAAACGACGACGTGGTCGATGCGGAGTACGAGCGCACCGACAAGAAGTAACGGGAGCACCACCCCCTGACAGAACGCCGCCCCGGAGGATTTCCGGGGCGGCCTTTTTATTTCTCGTAAAATGCCCCGGTGCACGGGCCGGTGTTCCTTGCCATTGTCCCGGTTGCTGCTTACCGCTTGGACTGTTTTCAGTTTCCCATGCAGGAGGAGCCGAAATGTTCCTGAAGCTGACCGACAACGAGCTCGGCACCGATGTGTATCTGAACCCCGATCACATCATTCGCTTCGTGGCGAATCCCGAAGGCACGGGAACCCTTATATTCATGTCACATGATGCTGCGGTGGCCCCCCCTGGCGAAGCTCAGGTGGTCACGGTGCATGAGCCTGCGGAGGAAGTTTTCCGCATCATCAGCCGACTGGAAAAAGGCCCCGGCAAGGTGGGCGGTCCGCGCGGATTTGTCTGATCGTCGCGCGGTTTCCTGAAACAGCCTGATCAGCCGACCTTCATCGCCGAGGCTGCGGGGGTTCCGAGGAAGACCGTCTCCCCGTCCTTCACGCCATCGACAATCTCAACAACCTTGCTGTTGGCGCCGCCAACCTTCACCTCGCGGCGTTCATATTTCTTGTTATTCTGTATATACACGAAGTGTTTGTTGTCCTGCGTGGTAATCGCCTCCAAGGGGACGGTCAGCACGTTCTCCTTGCGGCTGAGGACGATGCGCGCGCGCGCAGTGAGACCTGGTTTCAGACGCGGGTCCGCATTGGCCAATTCCACGGTGATTTCGAAAACCTTCTCGCCGGTCAGCGCCTGACCCGCCGCCATCAACTGGCCGCCGGGGGACGCTTCGCGTTCGCTGGCGATGGGGCCGATGAAGCTGACCTTGCCGGAGACCTCAAGGTTGCCGAGCGCCTCCAGAACGACCTTCACGTCCGATCCCTTGGACACGCGCTGCACTTCACTCTCCGGAATTTGTGAACGGATCGTGAGCCCGCTGAGGTCCGGGATCGAGCCGAGTTGGTCGTTCATATTCACTTCCTCGCCCGCCTGACGCTCGACGACCTTGCGCTGCTGGTAGTTGAAGCGTTTGCTGCGAACGAAGAGCCCCTCCACCGGCGCCTTCAATTCGGCGCTCTCGATTTTTTCCTGACGCTCGCGAATCCTGCTGAGGCTCTCCTCGCCGCGAAGCTGGTTGCGTTGAATGTCGATGCGACCGGCCTGCTCGGAATTCTGCGACCCGGTCACCTGACCGCGCAGCGTCATGTCCTGCGAGAAGGTGTTGATCTGGGTGGAATTCAGGTCGCTCTCCGCCTCGCGCACCTTGTCCTGCTCCACGAGGTTCTCGCTGCGCAGGTATTCAAGGTCGACAAGGTTGCGGTTCACGCTGTCGAGTTGCACGCGCGCCAGATCAAGCTGCGCCGTCGCGGAATTCACGTCGAGCGCGTTGCTGCGAAGGTCTATCTCCAGGCTCTGGATGGATGCTTCCAGGTCCTTCTTGATCTGTCCAAGATTCTGGATTTCCTCCTCAAGGCTGTCCGCGATGGAGCGCACGTCCAGCCGCACCACGACATCGCCCTTCTTCACATGGGTGCCGCTTTCAAGGATCGTCACGATGCGGCCCTTGAAGGGGCACATGATGTTCGCGGTGCGCGTGGCCTCCACGACGCCGAGTTCCTCGATGGCAACTTCCAGCGTTCCCTTTTGCGCGACGGCGACGTCCGGAGTGCTCTTGTCCTTCGACTGGGTGGTGTTGCTGCAGGCTGCGGTCATGAGCGCCAGCGATGCGGCCACACACAGTGACCGCATCGCCAATCCGGCGCGCCGTGCTATTGGGAAACGCTCATCCATTCTTCTTGTTGATGGCAATGCGGCGCTTGAGCGCCTGCTGCCGCGAGTGGTTTTTGTTGTGATACTTCATCTTCGGATCGCGAGTCACGTCCGTGTTGTCGGAGTGGCGACGATAGTGATAGAGCACGTCGTGCACGCGATCGACGTCGTACTTCTCGCCGGTCTTCAGCACCATGTCGTAGTCCTCGCCGAAGTTGCCGTAGTTCACCTCATCGTAGTAGCCAAACTCCTCCAGCACGGCCTTCGGGAAGATGCGGACGGCGCCGGCGCCATCGCGGCGGAGAACCTGATTGCGCGAATAACCGGAGTGCGTGATCGGCGCGACGTCGGTGATGATGACGCCGTTTTCATCCATCAGGCGGTAGTAGCTGATGGCGAGGCCGCACTTCGGGTGGCTTTCAAGGTGACCGATCATCTTTTCCAGGCAGTTCGGCGCATATTCGTCATCGCTATCAAGCTGGCAGATGTACTTGCCGCGGGCCGCCTTGATGCCTTCGTTCAACGCGGAAGCAATGGAGCCGCCCTTGCCGTGAATCAGGCGAATGCGCGGGTCAGCGGCGGCGATCTGCTTCACCTTGTCCACCGTGCCGTCCGTGGAGCCGTTGTCCACGATGATCATTTCAAAGTCCTGGAAGGTCCCCTTCTGAACCTTTTCGATCGCGTTGCCGATGAAGCGGACGCGATTCAGGATCGGAATCACGATGGAGGCCAGCAATTCATGCTTCCCGCTGTGCTTCACGGGCACGGTGTCGTGGGACAACCAAGCGCCACGACGCTTGAGCGCCTCCTCGAAAACCGTGGTGACTTCCTTTTCAAGGTCCGCCGGATAGAACACGTAGCTGAAGCCGCCGAGGGGGCCTGCGCCCGGCGAGAAAACCTTCGATCCCTTGGCGTCGGTAACGACCTGAAGGAAATGCGTGTAGAGAACTTCCGGCACGCGCGCGAAGGCGGCCTTCTCCATCAGCTTCAAGTGAAGATCATACTCCCACGCAAAGGAAAGGTCCTTGCGAACGCCGCCCACGCCATTGATGGCGGCGATGCTGTAGGCGATGACGGGGCCGAATTCAAAACGCTCGTGCGGACAGCCGTCGTGATCGTGGGGAACAACCTCGCTGCGCTTGCCCTCACGATCCTCCTCAAAGCTGGAGTAGGCAAGGGGCGCACCACCCGCCAGCGCGGCGCGGAACTTGGCCAGCGCGCCGGGCTTCAGCAGCACTTCGTTGGAAAGCGTGACGAGAATTCCGTCCGCCGCGCTCTTCGCAATCGCTTCCGCAACGGCGGCGCCCTGGGCGCGCCCTTCGTAGGAAACGGAATCAACACCGGCAGGTGCGGCGGCCTTTGTTTCGTTGTTCACGAGAAGAATCAACTGATCCTTCTCCCCCGCAGAGCCCTTCAACTGGTCCGTCAGCAGCTTCACGGTTTCGGCATCGGCGCCCTTGATCAAGCGAAGCAGGATCGTGGCGGGGCCATTTACGGATTGTGCATTCGTGCTCATCTCTTCGGTGTTTTCCTTTTCCTCAATGATTAAATCGTCCTGCGCGACTGGTTCCTTCGCTTCCGATTCACTGGAAGTTTCAATTTCCACGACTTCCTCAACAACAACCAACGGTTCAGGTTCGGGAAGTGATTCTTCAACCGCCTCCACGATGGCATCTTCCCATGAGGGGAAGAGGTCCTTTTCCTCCGTGACAACGACGGCGGGTGGCTCTTCCGGGGAAAGTGGGGGCGGTTCTTCCGCGACGGGTGGTTCGGCCTCCAAAGGCTCCTCCACCGGCAGCGGCGCTTCATCCAAGGGTTCATTTGGACCGGGCGCAAGGTCAGAGGATGGCTCTTTTTGCACGGCGCGCCGCAGCACGGCGTCCTCGTCCGGGGGATGGTAACCGGGCACCAGCGCCACAAGCGCCGCCATGAGTTCCTCGCGGGAGGCCGACCCGCAGAGCCTCTCCAGCATCGCCAGCCCGCGTTCAATTTCAGACCAGAGGCGGCTTTCGCGCTCGCTGGCGGAGAAAAGCTTCTCCACCCCGGTTTTTTCCGCGCCCTCGGACTGCGCGAGCAATTCCTCCCGCAGCTTTTCGCCGGGGCGCAGGCCGATGTAGTCGATCTTGATGTCAATTTCCGGCCGGTAGCCGGACAGGACGATCAACGTTCGCGCAAGATCGGCGATGCGGACAGGCTCTCCCATGTCCAGCAGGTAAAGACCACCGCGTTTTTCCTGCGCGCCCGCCTGCAGCACGAGGCTCACGGCCTCAGGAATCGTCATGAAATAGCGGATGACATCGGGATGCGTCAGCGTCACCGGTCCGCCGTTTTCAATCTGCCGCTGGAAGAGCGGAATCGCGGAGCCGCGGCTTCCGAGCACGTTGCCGAAACGCACGACGGAGAAGAGCGTTCTGCTTTGCTGTGCGAGCGCAAAGATGACGTGTTCCGCGAGGCGCTTCGTGGCGCCCATGACGCTGATGGGACGAACAGCCTTGTCCGTGGAGATGAACACGAAGCGCTTTGCCGCGAAGTCATTCGCAAGCTGCGCAACGTTGGCCGTGCCGAAGACGTTGTTGCGAATGGCTTCGTCCGGCGCGGATTCCATCAACGTCACGTGCTTATGCGCAGCGGCATGGAAAACGATGGCGGGACGATGGGCCTCGAACACCTTTTCCATGCGATCCACGTCGCGCACATCCTCGATGATGGGAACCACGGCGACGGCGGGAAATTTGTGACGCACATCCACGGCAATATCGAAGACGGAATTCTCCCCCTTGCCGAGAAGGAGCAGCTTCGCCGCGCCTGCACGCGCCGCTTGCCGGGCAAGTTCGCTGCCGATGGAGCCGCCTGCGCCGGTGATGAGGACCGTTTCCCCCGTCAGGTAATTTTCCGTCGCGGGGAGTTCGATCTTCACCGGGGAGCGCCCCAGCAGGTCCTCCACCTCGATCCGGCGCACCCGCGACACGTCCACAGTGCCGCGCGCAATGTCCGGCAGCGATGGCACGATCCGGACCGTGACCTTCGCACTTTCGCAGGCGCGTGCGACGCGCTGCAACTCCGCGGGCGATGGGTTGTCCATGGCAACAAGCACGAGTTCGATCTTGTTGTCGTCGATGATCTGCGCGATCTTGTCGATGGTGCCGACAACGGGAACGCCATGGAGCCGCAGGCCAACGCCGGTGGCTGATTCGGTCACGGCGCAGACGGGATCGAACGGCTGCGATTCCGCATGAACAAGACCGCGCAGCAACTGATCGGCAACATTGCCGGCGCCAACAACAAGCGCTCGCGGCAGCTTTTCCGTTCCGCGGCGGGACCCGGCCTCGTGAATCAGGCGGCGGCCAAAGCGCAACGCCCCCGCGAGGAAGATGGAAAGGATCGCGTACAGCGTAAGGATGCCGAAGGGAATGCGCAGCACCTGCGTGGTGCCGTCGGCGAGAAGCCGCTGCGGCATGTCGAAGAATTGTTCGCGCGTGTCCAGAAACATGCTGATCGCGCCCCACAGGACCAACTGGCACAACGTCGCGAATCCAATCGCGCGCAACTCCCGCGTGCCGGCGTAGCGCACCATCCCCTGATAGAGCCGGAAGATCGCAAAGAATGCGACGTGCGTTGCCACAACCCAGACGGCAAGCAACTTGAACTGCAGCGCGTAGTTGTTCCCGGCAACGAGGCTGTCATCGTTGGGGATCGCGAATTCGTGGCGGAAGGAGTAGGCAAGGAGCCACGCCAGAGCAAACAGCAGCGCATCAAGCGCGGGAAGGAGAAGGCGGCGGTGGTTGGGCATCATGGGGAACGACGACGTCGCAGGGAATTAACCACAAGAGGCACGGGACGGGAGCCTTGATGGAAATATTGCCAGAGCCATTTCCCCGGCGAAACGAATCTAAACCGGCAGTCCGAAATCCGCCTTTTCGATTCGCTCCTTGATCTTGACCATCACCTTGTCAGCCTCCCAGCCGTCAATGAGGCGGTGGTCAATGCCGAGCGTCAGGAATGCACGCTGCCGGATGGCGATGGTGTCCTCCCCATCGGGGCCGGTGACGACAACGGGCACCTTTCGGATCGCGCCGAAGTGAAGAATCGCACCCTGCGGTTGGTTGACGATGGGAATGGCGAACGTTGCACCAAGCTGGCCGGTGCTGGTGACGGTGAAGGTGGCGCCCTCAACGTCGGACGGCTTGAGCTTGTTGGTGCGCGCCTTCGTGGCGATCTCCACGAGGCTGCGGGCGATGCCGCCCAGTGTCATCGCCTCCACGCACTTCACCACGGGAACCACGAGGCCCTCGCGAACGGCGACGGCGATGCCAAGGTTCACGTTGCGATGCTGGATGATGCGATCATTTCCCCACGAAGCGTTGATGGAGGGGACCGCCATGAGCGCGTCGGAAACCGCCTTCACCACAAACACGAGCGGCGTGAGCTTCGTGCCGAGGTGCATTTCGAAGAGCGGTTTTGCACGGATGCGAAGTTTTTCAAGCTGCGTGAAATCCACCTCGTGCGCGGTGTAGGCGAGCGGGATGTTGTTCACGCTCCTCACCATCTGCTCCGCGATGGAGCGCCGCATGACGGAAACCTTGATTTCCTGCGGCGGATAGATCACCGGCTCGGCTTCCGAACCAACGGCGGTGTCGAACCTCATCGCGCCTTCCTTCGGCTGGCTGCGCTCGCGGCGGTAGGCGGTGGGCGCGGGGGCGTGCGGCTCCGTGGCGCGTGCCTGCGCATCGGCCTTCGCCTTCTCCTCCGCGATAAAGTCCTCAAGGTCCTTCTTCGTCACGCGGCCGTGGATGCCCGTGCCGGAAACCTCCTCCAGATCGACGCCAAGCTCCTTTGCAATGTTGCGGACGAGCGGCGTGCTGCGCTTGCGAATCAGGTGCTCGCGGTCGCGCGCAACCTCCTCGTCGGTTTCCTCCACAACGTGGCCGTTTGTGACTTCCTCCGCTGCGGGGTGCGGCGGCGCGACCACCTTCGGCGCCTTCGCCGGAATGGCCGCCGCGCGATCCACCTTCGACCCCGGCGGGGCGATCCTCGCGATCAGCGTATCTATGGGGACCGTTTCCCCCTCGCCGAAAAGAATCTCGGAGATCACTCCGCTGACGGGTGATGGAAATTCCACCTCGACCTTCGCGGTGGAAATATCCAGCAGCGTCTCGCCTTCCTCAATCGCTTCGCCCGGTTTCTTTCGCCAGGTGGTGATGGTGCCCTCCGTGAGGGATTCGCCCATCTGCGGCATTTTGATATCAGTCAGCGACAAAAAAGGATTCCTTCAGGAGGGTGATGAATCATCAGTATCCCGCAAGCACTTCGAGCGCCTGCTCCAGGTCCTGCGTCTGCGGCAGGATCGCCTTCTCCAGCGGTGGGCAATATGCGACCCACGTGTCCAGCGACGCAACGCGTTTGACCGGTGCGTCCAGCCATTCGAAGCATTCCTCGGCGATGATGGCGGCGATTTCCCCGCCGAATCCGCCGCTCTACATTTCCTCATGGGCAACCAGCACGCGCCCCGTCTTGCGAACGCTGCGCACGATGGTCTCGCGATCCAGCGGCACCAGCGTGCGGATGTCGATGACCTCGACCTCCACGTTCAGGCGGCGCTGGATGCGCTCCGCAGCTTCGAGGCTCTTCTGCACCAACGCGCCCC
>JADZDZ010000159.1 GCA_020850785.1 Candidatus Sumerlaeota bacterium
CACTTCCCGGCGTGACCCGATGGCTGCTCGCGTTTCAGGCATGCAATTCCTGCAACTTCACGATCGCGCTGGGCGCCCCGCTGGTTCTGACAGCGCGACACCTTGGCGCGAACGAATTCCACATCGGCATCATGAGTGCGCTGCCGATCATGCTGACGGCGTTGCAACTTTTCGCGACGAACCTCGTGGACCGGCTTGGCTATCGCCGCCTCATGCTGATGGGCTGGAGCGCGCGCTCCTTCATGTTGCTGCTGATCTCACCACTCCCCTTCCTCGTGGGAAAGGCGCCTTCGGAATACCTCGTCTGGGGAATGATTCTGCCGATCATGGGTTTCTCGGCAATTCGCGGCTTCGCGTCCGGCGCATGGCTGCCGTGGCTGTCGGCGGTGCTTCCCCCAAGCCAGCGCGGCAATTATCTGGGGCGGGAGCAGCGCACGATGAACCTTGGCACATTCGCGACGCTGCTGCTGAGCGGATGGTTCCTCGGCACCAATCCCAGTAACTGGCAATACGCGCTGTTGTTCGTCTTCGCGTGGATGGCGGGCATGGCCAGCGTTTACTTCCTGCGCAAGACGGATGACACGCCGCCCACGGCAAGGCAGGGGGAGCCGCGCCGCGGCATCGCGGAACTGCTGCGCGGAGTGCGACGCACCTGGCGCCACACGCCCTTTCGCCGCACGATGCATTTCATCTTTGTCTATACACTGGCGTTGTCGGCGTTTCCCGCTTTCCTCGTGCTCTTCGTGAAGGAGGAACTGCACTTCAAGGAAGGCGAGGTGCTGGTGGTTCAGGCAGCCAATGCCGTTGGCGTTTTCATCACCGCAGTATATTGGGGAATGCTGAGCGATCGTTCCGGCAGCAGGCCACTGCTGCGCATTGCGGATATCGGCATGATCATCATCGTGCTCTATTGGATCGCAGCGGCGTTCAACTTCCACACGACCACGTTCCTTGAAGCAGCCGTCGCCTACGTCCTGTGGGGCGCATGCGCAGCCGCCCATGCGGTTGCCCAGGTCAGGTTGGTGCTCGGCTGCTATCCGAAGAGGGAACTGCTGGTCGGAACCGCGGTTTTTCAGGTGATTGCCTCCGTGAGCGGCGGCATCGCACCGCTTCTTACCGGATGGATCCTGATGAAGCTTCGCAGCGGCGACGCGATGACTCCCGGCGCCGGAAGGTCTGCCTTCGTTGTCGTCTTCGCGCTGTCGCTGGCGCTCGCGCTGCTTTCGCAGATTCTGCTGTCCCGCGTTCCCGAAATGAAGGCGATTCGCACGCACAAGCTGCTGATGCAGGTAATCTACGACTGGCCAATCAAGGTGCTTTCGGGAATGAATTCCAACACCCGGAAGTGAACGCCCTCCGGTGACTTACAGGAGCGCCCCCAGCGCATCGTCAAGCACCGCCCCCATGGCAGACCAGATGTGTTTCCGCGCGACGGAAATGCGCGCCTGCGACAGCGCCGCATCCCTGTCGTCCACGCAGGCGCTTATCGCGTTGTCCATGTCGCCAGCCGAGTGGATGAAATGCACCGCGCCCGGCAGTTCACACTGGCTGGCAATGCGAACAACTTCCGGCAGCGGAATCGACAGAATCGGCTTCCCGCTTGAAAGATATTCGTTCAACTTTTCCGGGTACATCGTCTCCGTGAATTGATTCCGTTTGTGGAGGAGAATCAGTGCGTCGGCCTGTTCATACACGACCGGATAATCCTCGTGCGACAGGCGGCCAAGCAGGTGCACCTTCGGATGCTGCTGCAAGAGGTCCTTCAGCTCGTTGTCTGTGTTTCGATCAAGATTGCCCGCGAATGACACGGCGCCGACGCGTTCGTTGGAGAGAAGTTTTTTGACGAGGGCCCCGTCCATCCGATGATCGATGACGCCTCCGTAGAGAAACAACGGACGTGGCAGCTTCGAGAGTGAGGCACGAAGCACCCCGCTGCGGGAGCCTTCAGAAACTTTTCCGCCAAAGTCGTCGGGGATCGCGTTTTCCAGCAGCAGCGTGCGCCTTGCGACGGTGCGGCGCGCCTCCAACTGCGGCAGTGAACTGCACGCGGTGACATGCGCAGACTGCATCAAATCCTTCTCCCAATCGTGCAGCATCTGCTGCTGCCACGAATTCAGCGCGGGGCTTTTCGCAAGCTCATCATAGACATGATAGACGGATGCAACATCCGCGAAGTGCCCCGCAATGGCACCGTGCCATGGCGCACCATACCAGACAGCGTCCACGCGCCATCCCATCCGCGAAAGAAATGACTTTGCGCCCTTCGCCATTCTGTTTGCGGTCAACTGCCTCCACCATTCCCCCAAGGCACGGTTTGGAACCATGCGCGGTGCGAAGGGGAGCATCATTCCCGGCGCGATGATGTGAAATTCCGCCGGATGCATCGCGTCCGGTGGCGCGGCGTGTGATGAGGAAATCCGAAGCCTGACCGGTGGCTCCACATAGACAACACGCCAGCCGCGCTGCGCCAGCGTCCACAGGTGGTAGCGCGGCGACCCGAACACCTGCGGCCAGCGCCAGGTTCCCGCGGCGAAGGCAAGGATCGTTCTCTTTGGTTCCGCGATTTTACTCATCGTGTGCTGAAAAGGGCGCTTTCCGTTGCTCTGGCCGCAAACCGGACGGCAAATGGCGCGATCAGATTTCAGAATCATTTTACGAAGGGCAGGCAGCTAGTCCAATCCCGCGTGATCACGGAACCTGCGAAATTTTTGGCGCTGAAACTGACGCCGTGCGGGGCGGATGAGTTGATCGATTGGCTGACGTCCCCGCACGAGGAGCCGCGCGCTGCGGCATACTTGAACGCCCACACTGTGAATCTCGGCTTTGCGGACCAATCCTTTGCGAAGTCCCTGAATGCCATGGACGTCGTGTATGCGGATGGGATGGCGGTGGTGAAGGAGGCGCGGCGTCGCGGCATCCCCGCGCGCGAACGCGTCAGCGCGGCGGATTTTTTCATACGCTTCCTGTGGGTCGCGACGAACAGGAAATGTTCGCTCGCCTTCGTCGGCGGGCCGCCGGGCCTTGCGGAAAAATGCGCGGATCACCTGCGCGGGCAGGTGCCGGGCCTGGATGTCATCCTTGTGCATGATGGCTACTTCGCCAGAGGTGATGCGAAGGAGGATGCGCTGATTGCCGCGCTGAAACAGGCGGGCCCGGCAATCGTGCTGCTGGGAATGGGAAGCCCGCGGCAGGAGGCGCTCGCTCTTAGGTTGCGGGACGAAGCACGGCTGCCTACCGTGTGGTGCGTGGGTGCCTTGTTTGAATACTTCACACCGGGGCATCGCAGGCATGCACCACCATGGATGCGCGAATGGGGATTGGAATGGTTGTTTCGTTTGATGCAGGAACCGCGGCGCCTCGCAAGGCGCTACCTGATTGGAAATCTGAAGTTCCTCGTGCGATGCTGGACGTGGAAGTGACACATGGCTGACCGCAGAAAAAAATCACCCGTCCCGATGATCGCGACTGTTCTGTCGGTCCTGTGCGCGATTGCAATCGGCGCATTTTTCCTGATGGACAAGAAGAGTGCGGCGGTGGAAACGCGCCCGCCCGCAAAGCCGGTGCTGGAAGTTGCGCGGCCGATCGCGAAGCCCACGGCAACCGCTGTTGCGCCCCCCACGCCTGCGCCCATCGCCGTGGCCGACGCCACCACCACGCGCACCGCGATTCGCGTGGGCGGTGTGCTGACGGTGGCGGGGGAAGTGCGTGACGAAGCGGGAGCGGCGCTTTCCGGCATTGGCGTTTACGCGGTGCCCTATCTTCCCGGTGGCGTTCAGGGTTCGGTGCGCGACGCCTTCCGCAAGGGGGCGCTGTCAGCAAAGTCCGTCACGGATTCCGCTGGAAATTTTGAACAGAAGCTCAATTCCGCCGAGGCCTACTACGTCGGCCTGCTGATTGACAATGAGCCGCAACCCTTCGCCCAGATCATCAACGAGCGCGGCGATTCAACGAAGGAGACCGTTCGCCTGACGATGCCGAAGCCGTTTGAAGTGCGTGGTTCGGTGTTGGATGAAGGTGACCTTCCCGTCGGCCGGATTCCCCTGAAAATTTCCTGGCGCGTGAACACGCTGCGCGAAGGCGATGCGGAATGGCAGTCACGCGAAGCGCAGACGGACGATCTGGGACGCTTTGTGCAGGCCCTGATGGAACCGGCGGCTGTTCGCGTGGAAATCGACGGCGAAAAACTCCCCGCGCCGTTTCTGGCATCCGGTCGCGCCGTCGAAATGACGCGCACCGATCTGGAGGGAGTGCGCGAATACCGCATGGACTTGCGTGTGATCTCCGGCGTCCGCATCGTGGGGCGCGTCATGCAGAGTGCGGAAGGCGCGGAGTTGCCGAAGCCGCTGGCGGGCGTGACCGTCACGGCGGAACGCATCGCAGGCGACAAGAGCTTCCCCTCGCAAGGCCCCATCACCGTTAAGAGTGATGACAGCGGTGACTTCCGTTTCGAGCGACTTTACCCCGGAACGTACCGCGTGACGGCAATCGATGACAAATTTGCGGCGGCGCCGGCGCAGGAAATCACCGCAGGAGGCGATGCGCGCCATCAGTTCGTGCTGCATCCCTTCTCCGCAGTGCGCGGCAGCCTGAAGGCCGAAGGCGCGAAGGCGGGCGACAAGATCAACGTGGCGTTGATCGACCGCTACAACGGCTGGAAGCAGGAAGCCATCGTCGGCGATGACGGCAGTGCGCATTTCTCCTTCGATGCCATGAAGCCCGGCGTGTATCTGTTGATCGCCGATGGTCAGGCCGGCGGCGCGGAAAAGTACGCCGAGCAGAAAGTTGAACACACGGCAACCAGCGCGGAAGTCGGCGAGCTTCGGTTGGACCCACTTGGCGAAGTACGCGCGCGATTGATTCCATCGCTTCTCGTGAAGGACTTCGAGGACGTTGCGATTTCCGCGCAGCCGCTCAACGCCTCCGCCGATCCGTTCATCAACGGAGCGACGCACAACGACTGGCGACGCGCGCCCGCGACCTCTCTGGCGGAAGGTGGCATCGTGACGCTGGAAAACATGCGGTCGGGCGTGGATTATCTTTTGCTGGTGGAAAAGCGCGCGACGAAGGAAATCGTCGGCTCCGCGCTGGCATCCGTCGCATCACCGCAGCCCATCCGAATTGCGCTGCAAGGAACCGGCACCGTGAGCGGTGTTGTGACGAACGATCGCGGGGAGGCGTGCACGAACACTGCCATTGAACTACGAACGGGGCTTGGCGCCGTGCAGGGTGAGGCGCCAGACGTCCAGGTGCGCCGCACCGTTACGGATTTCAAGGGACGCTACCAGTTTGCGAATGTTCCCTCCGGCCAGTGCCGCATTGCCCTTGCGGGAAATGAAGGATCATCGCGTCTGGTTACGATCACCACCGGGAACGAATTCACCTTCGATTTCAAGTGCCGCTCCTACGTGGCGGTGACTTTCAAGCTGAAGGATGAGGAGACCAAGCCGTTCAAGGACAAGGAGGCATTCTACATCGTTCCGAGGCCGGGAACAGTGACAGATTATCCGGTCCGGGAATTGCACTACGGTGCGATGGAAGCCTCCCTGGAGCCGGGAAACTACCTCATCACGCGCATGTCAACACTGGCATCCAAGTCCTTCGAGGTTTCCCCCCGCCTCGACGGTGAATTGACAATCGACTTCACGACGCCCTCACCATGAAAGAAAAAAGAAAAAGCAGTTGGATACCAGTCATCGCGGCTTTTGTCATTCCGTTGCTGGTTCTCGTCGCGCTGTATTATGCGCAGGTCAAACACGGAACCGCGCCGACGCCCAATGACACGACGCCAATCAACCTTGTCGTGCGCGTGATGAACAAGAAGGGGGACATGCTGGTGGACAAGGAGGTCTTCATCGCGCGCGACGATGAGAAGGGAGTCCCTTCCGCGAACCCCATGACCACCAAGACAGACTCCGCAGGCATGGCGACGGCGACGATCATCGGCGCCGACAATTACGTTATTCGCATCGGCCATGCGGTTTTTCGCGAACGAATCATGCCGGTGAAACCCGGCGCCCCTGTGGAACTGACCTTCACGGTCGACCAGTAGGGACCCGCAAACGCATCACACAGGCCCTTTCTCGCCATCCGCGATCTTGACTCTGTTTGCGCGGCGCGGCGTTGATGGCCGCCGCGATCATGTCCGCCGCCTTTTCCGCCACCCGCTGGATCCTTGCAGGAAGCTTCGGCTTCCGGCTGCTCGGCTATGTGGGGCAGGCGATCATCCTGCACCTGCTGGCGAAGGAAAAGGAGGTCTGGGGCGCCTACGGCAGCCTCGTGGACATCCACATGATGCTGATTCCGTTCCTGCCGCTGGCGCTGGACCAGGTTCTGGTGCGGGAGAAGAAGCGGGAGAAACGCTACGCAGCGGCGCTGTCGATCATGCTCGCGCTGATCGGGGGATTCCTGTGCCTGCTGGTCGGCGCGTCGCTGCTGATTCCGTCGCCGGGGGCGGCGAGCATTGCCGGCGCGGCGATCGAGAAGGGCACGACATGGCACGCGGTGCTCTTCATGATTCCCATCTTCATCGTGATGGCGACGAAACTTTCCGCGCGCAGCATTCTCACGGCGGAATTGGATTTCAAAACCATTTCCATTGGGGAGTTTGGAAACGGACTGATCACCTACTTCGGCGGTGCGCTGGCCATTTTCACCCTTGGAAAAAGCGCGTGGGCGCTGATGGCCGCGTACCTTGCGGGCGAAGTCTTTGAGTGTGCCTATGTGTTTCGCAAGGTTCCCTTCCGCATGGTGGCGGTGCTTGCGCCAAGGCGCTGGGGAATTCTGAAGCGGATTTACATGAAGCACCGGAAATTCTGCCTCGCGACGACGGCGGACCTTACGCTCAGCAACGTCGGTTCACTGATTCCCGTGCCGATGATTTTTGCGCTGATCGGCGGCGCGGCGGCGGCGGACTTTCGCGTCGCGCGGTTGTTAATTCAAATGCCGGTGCTGTTGCTCGTCGGCTCCGTGGGGCGCGTTGCCTACCCCACGTTCGTTGGCACCACGGAAGAAGTGCTGCAAAGCCGCGGACTGAAAATCGTGGGGACCACCGCCGCCTTCCTGGCGCCCGTGGTGATCTGGCTCGCGGCGTTCGGCCCCGCGACCGCGATGATCCTTGCGGGGAAGGACTACCTGTCCGCGGCGCCGCTGATTGCGTGGATGGGAATCTACATGATCGCCTGCGCGATCTACTCCCCCATCAGTTCGCTGGACATGGTGCGCAACAAACCGGAAGTGGGATTGTATTGGACGCTGGCGCACACCGTGGCGCGCGTGGCAGTGATCAAGGCCTTCGCGCCGCAGGGCGTGGTGGCGGTGGTCGCAGCGATGTCCGTCGCCAGTTGCGTGCTCTGGATCGTCTGGGCATGGCTGCTCGGCTGGCTTCTGCAGGCTCCCATGACGCGGTATTGGTGGGCCGCGTTGAAGTTCGCACCGCTCTGGATTGCATTGGCTGCAGTGTTCTGGTGGCTGAGGCACCTGCCGGCGATGCATCCGGTCTATCCCGCGCTGCTGAGCGGGCTCCCCGTCGCTGTCTATACGTTCATCATCTGGAAATTCTTCCCTGATGAATGGGAGATGCTGCTGAGGCTGTCGGGCCGCAAAAGGAAGAGCGCCGCCTGAGGCGGGACGCCGGAAAAAAGCGCCGCCCGCCTAGCTCTCCATTGCGCCGGGATTTTCTCTGTCGTCATAAACTCCCCATCGAACCACTTGGGAGCCTCCCCCGCGCATGAGATTCATCGCCTGCCTCATCATTGCCGCATTCTTCATCACGCCTGCGCGCGCCGAGGACGGCTCCGGCCGCATTCGCCTTGAATTCTGGCACGGCATGAGCGCCGCGCAGGGGCGCTGCGTGAACGAGATCACGGAACTGTTCAACAAGTCGCAGGACAAGTATCAGGTTCAGGCGATCTATCAGGGGCAGTACAACACGCTTTCCCAAAAGCTGATTGCCTCATGCTACGCGGGCCGCCAACCCGCACTGTCACAGATGTACCCAAGCTGGGCCTATCGCTTCTATCGCTACGGCTATCTGCTTCCCATCGATGAGTTCCTGAAGAACGACGCCGAATTTCGCGAGAAGGAGCTTCCCGATTTTTTTCCCACGATGCTTCAGGAGAACACGCTGAAGCATCCCGCCAAGGAGAAGCCGGAGCTGGTTGCGCTTCCCTTCAACAAATCCATCTACATGCTGTGCGTGAACCAAACGCGCATGGAAGCGGCGGGATGGAAGGAACCGCCCAAGACATGGGCGGAAATGCGCAAGCTGGCGGAGGCGCTGACGCAGTACGACCCAGACCCGACGAAGACGAAGTTCGGCTTCGCATCGCGCCCGCTGATCGAGGACCTCACGGTGGAGGCCTTCGCCGCGAACAAGCAGTTGATGGACGAGGACACGGGAACCGTGAACGTGGATTCGCCGGATGTCATCGCGGCGATGGAATTTGTCTACGATCTGGTGTCGAAACACGACGACGAGGAGTCGAAAAAGAAGGGCCTGAGGCAGATTGGCTTCGTGGAACCGAGCTACCTGAACGGTGCCTTCGGCGCGGAGAAGGTTTCGATGTACGTCTGTTCCACGGCATCCTTTTCCTTCAATGACAGCGCGGTCGGGAACAAGTTCATCTGGCGGGCCTACCGCATGCCATCACGCGATGAGAACACGCCCGGCAAGACGTTGATGCAGGGAACGAACGTGGGAATTTTCAGCGGCCTCACCGATGAGCAAAAGCAGGGTGCGTGGGAGTTCCTGAAGTTCCTCACGAGCCGGGACATGACAGCGAAATGGTCGCGGGAGACGGGCTACATGCCGGTGCGGAAGAGCGCGCGCGAAACACCACTGCTGAAGGAACGGATCGAGCGCGATCCGAGTTTCGCCAACGCCATCGCGATTCTGGAGGAGGCCAGCTTCGAGCCGCGCTTCGGTTGGTGGGAGTCCGCGCGAAACCTGCTCAATCGCGAAGTGGAAGCGGTTCTGCTCGGCCGCAAGAAGGCGGACGACGCGATGAAATTCGCCGCGAATGAAATCCGCGAAATGCAGAAGAACGCGGACTGAACAACGTCGGCGGGATTATGGCATTTCTCAGAATGACGTGGCCATGTTGAGCTTTGGGCACGCTTTTTTTGTGGCGAGGGCGTCCCGCCCTCGCAATCTCTGGGTGGCTACGAAATTTCGGAAAGTGCTCTGGTGGCCGTTCAAGAGTGCGCGGACTGTGCGCCCGAATGATTAGGCTGGCTGCTTGCGGCGGTGCAGATCGACGGCGATGCAGAACGACTTGTAGAACTCCTTGATCGTTCGCATTTCCCAATCGGACAGGATGCCTTCCTCGTAGCTCTTCCGCACGTCGGTGAACATGCTGATCAGTTGCTGGCGCATCGCCTCCAACTGGTCGGAGTCGAGTTCCCGCATGTCGTTCAGGCAAAGCGCGACGCGGCGATCCTCCGGGGAAATTTCCGTGGTCTCGGTCACTGTCGGTGGAACCCCACCAGCATCCGGAGTCGTGGTTGCGGGGAACGGCGTATGCGCGGAACCAGCGGCGGGAATTCCCGTCTGCAGCTTCTCATCGACTTCCTGCAGCCAATCGATGAACTCGCGTTCCTCCGTGGCGGAAATCGCCGGATCAAGCTTCACGGGCTTTTCCTGTTCGGGGTGGGCCGCGATCGCCTCGTCAAGCTGTCCCTGCAATTCCTTCAGCCGATTGTTGTTCGGCGACAGCGCCATCGCGTCGGCCAGCGCCGTCTGCGCGCGCCCGAAATCCTCGGACTCGATGAAGTTGCGCGTGGCCTGCTCGTAATTCTGGACCGCCTGAATGCGCTTGTTCGTCTGCTGCATCAGCTTGCCCTGAAGGTAATACGCCATGCCGCTGTGGGGATCGAGCTCGATGATCTGCTCGCACGCCTCCTGCGCGCCCTTCTGCTGGTTGTACTTCATGTAGAAGTCCACAACCCACTTCAGTTGCTCCGCGGCCGCGTCGGGGCGGCCCATGCGCGAGAACAGGAACGCCAGTTCCTTGCGGGCCTTCACGGCACCGGGCTGCAGCATGATCAAAATGTTGTAGATGGAAAGCGTCTTGTCCAGTTCACCGCGGATCGCATAGCTCTCCGCCGCCTGAAGGTATTCGCGATACGCGTCATCCTTCCGGTTTAGTTCCAGATAGAGCGCCGCCAACTTGCATCGTGTTATTTCATCACGCGGGTTGAAGTCGCACGCCTGCTCCAGATAGGGGAGCGCATCCACGTGCCGCCCCTGGTTGATGAACATTTCGCCGCGGAACAGCAGGTCCGCCGACTTGTCCTCTTCACCGAACAGGGCCTTTGAAACCTCACCCACACCAACATCATAATAGAGGGCGACGAGTTCAATCAGCAGACCGCCGTCGTGCGCCTCGCAATTCGCGTACTGGCACTTGAACGTCCGCTCCACCGTGTCCACGATGAGCGACTTGCGGACGAGATCCTTGTGAATGGGGCAATGCACACGGACGATATCGCCCTCCGTGTACATGGAGTGCTCCGTGAAGCCCATCTTCTTCAGGACCATCATGGGGTCCAAGGAAGCGTTGAAGGAATAGTCCGAATCTGTCAGATCGAACCTTGTCATAGAACCCCTGGCGCGGAAGTGAACGGCCCCATGGCGCGCGACCAAAGTCAGGGCGCGTATAAGTTACCAATCGCCAACTTTCTTCATGAAGGCTATTAGAGCCCGTTCCGTCCGGCAAGCCTTTTCCCCGGCGCGGCGCCACATTGGGAGTGCCGCCAGAGCGCAATTTGAGCGAAAGTCTGCGCTTGTTCGTTGCCCCCTTCGGGGAATTCACTGAATCTTTTTGGGTTATGCAGGAAACTGATCTTCTTATCATTGGCACCGGCGCGGGGGGATGCGCCTGTGCATTGCGAGCCGCCGATCTGGGGATGGCCGTCACGGTCGTCACCACTTCCAAGGAACTGGACGAAGGGTCCAACACCAGTTGGGCGCAGGGGGGGATCATCTACCGCAGCCCTGACGACGATCCACGCCTTCTGGCCACGGATATCCAGCGCGCCGGCGTCGATATCTGCCTTGATGAGGCCGTTGACCTGCTCACGCGGCGCGGTCCGGAGATCGTCAGCGATCTGCTTATCAACCGCTGCAAGGTGCCCTTCGACCGCGACGAGGCGGGAAACCTCGACTTTACGGAGGAGGCGGCGCACTCCCGCCAACGCATCATCCATGTGGAGGATGCAACGGGGCGCGCGATCGCCGTGGGCCTTGCGAAGGAGGTTCGCAAGCACCCCAACATCCGCGTTCTGACGCAGGCCACTGCGGTGGACCTGATCATGCGCGGGGTGAACACACTCGATCCTCAGGAAGTGTACCACCGGCCCCGCTGCCTTGGCGCGTACATCTTTCTGGAGGACAAACGGGACGTCATCCCCATCGTCGCGCGGGAAACGGTACTGGCGACCGGCGGGCTCGGACAGATTTACCTGCACACGACAAATCCCCGTGGCGCACGCGGTGACGGCCTCGCGATGGCCTACCGCGCCGGCGCGCGCGTCATCAATCTGGAGTACATCCAGTTCCACCCCACCGCGCTGTTTCATCGCCTCGCGCCGCGATTCCTCCTCAGCGAATCCATGCGTGGCGAAGGCGCGCGCCTTGTGGACCGCCACGGCCGGGAATTCATGCCGAAATATCATGAGCTTGGCGCGCTCGCACCGCGCGACGTCGTCGCCCGCGGCATCCAGCAGGAAATGATGGAGCAGGGCGAGGACTGCATGTATCTGGACATTACAGACAAGGACCCCGACTGGCTCCTCGCACGCTTCCCCCTCATCAGCGCCACCTGCCGCCAGTATGGGATCGA
>JADZDZ010000160.1 GCA_020850785.1 Candidatus Sumerlaeota bacterium
AAGGCACCGGCGCGAAGCGCACCAAGGTCGTCAAGGTGCCGGAAGGCACGAAGCTGGAATTCAAGTTCACCCTTGGGTCCTGGGAGCGGGAGGCGCTCTCCCGCGCCGGCGGCCCCATGGCAAACAGCGTCCTCTTGGTCACCGGCGATCAAACGGTCACTGTTGAAATCCCCGGCTTCAAGATGAAGGAAACCGACTACATCAAGGACTGGAAGGGTTCGGGCGTCCTTGGTCGGCTCGACTATTATACTGATGTAAAGTCAAAGTATTTGGAGCGCACCCACACCATCGCGGTGTGGCTTCCTCCCGGCTACGATGATTCGCCGGACCGCCGCTATCCGGTGCTTTACATGCACGACGGGCAGAACCTTTTCGATCCGCGACAATCGTTCACTGGAGTTGATTGGGGGGTTGATGAGTGCATTGTGCGGCTTGTTGGCGAGGGGAAGATCGACCCGCTTATTGTGGTGTCCACCAGTTACACCGACAGGCGCTTTGAGGAATATGATCCTTGGGGGAAAGGCCCGCAGTACGCTGATTTTCTTATCAAGGAAGTCATACCGCTGGTGAATGGGAAGTACCGCATGCTGACCGGTCCGGAAAACACCGGGGCCATGGGAGCCTCCATGGGCGGGCTCATTTCGTTCTATCTTGGCTGGAAGCATTCGGATGTTTTCGGAAAAGTGGGTTGCATTTCCACCCATTGGCCTTGGAGCGGCGAAATTACGGCAACATCGCCAAAGCCGGCGCTGATCGAAGGGGTTCTGGGCGATCCCACGGCGAAGTTTCCCGCGTCTGTTCGCGCCTATTTTGACCACGGAACCGTGGGGACCGACAGCGCCTACGAGCCATACCAGCAGAAGGTTACCGCGTGGCTGAAGGGACAGGGGCTCGTGGAGGGGCGGAATTTTGTCGTCAAAAAATTCACCGGGGCCGACCACAACGAGAAAGCCTGGCGTGACCGGCTGGATGTTCCCATGGAATTCCTGTTTGGAAGGAATCGCTGACAAATTCCCCGACGGCGAAAACCCTTGGCTCCGAATGGCTGCTCCGGGACCATCGTCGTTCACAAAGCCTCAAAGGATTCCTTCCCGCAACTGATCGTGGCAAAGAGCTCGTCCAAAAAAGAAGTCGAAAAAACGGCCCCGCTGTCCACGTGGGACCGCTACCAACTTGCCAGCCACAAGGATAGGCCCGGCACGGTGGACTATATTCAGGCGCTGTTCACGGAGTTTTCCGAACTCCATGGTGATCGCGCCTTTGGTGATGATCCCGCCGCCATTTGTGGTCTGGGACGTTTTGACGGCAACCCCGTCATGATCATCGGCCAGGAAATGGGGAAGGAACCGCGCGAACGGCAGTTGCGCAACTTCGGCATGATGCACCCCGAAGGTTATCGCAAGGCCATGCGCGTCATGAACATCGCCAGCCGTTTCGGCATTCCGGTGTTGGTTTTTGTCGATACGAAGGGTGCCTATCCCGGCGTGGGTGCCGAGGAGCGGGGCCAGTCCGAGGCAATTGCGCGCAACCTGCGCGACATGTACAAGCTGCGCGTTCCCGTTGTCGTAACGGTGGTGGGCGCCGGTGCCAGCGGTGGCGCGCTGGGCATCGCTGTCGGCGATCGTGTGCTGATGATGGAAAACGCGTGGTACAACGTGATTTCGCCGGAAGGCTGCGCCGCCATCATCTGGGGCGATCCTGAAGAGGCGAAGAAGAACAGCCCGAAGGCCGCCGATGCGCTGAAGATCACCGCAGAGGAAAACAAGAAGCTGGGCGTGATCGACGACATCATTCGCGAGCCGAACGGCGGTGCACATCTTGATCAGCAGGGCGCCATCGAGGCGGTGCGCACCGCCATCCGGAAAAACCTTTCGGACCTCGCCAAGATATCCCCGGAACAGTTGATCGAAAAACGCTTTGAAAAATACCGAAGGATTGGCGTCTTCGCGGAGTAGCAGCCCGCGGGTCACCATTGCTGCCGCAGACAAACGATACCCCACAGAGCAGCAGGCGTAACTTGGACATCATTTTTCGCAACGCGACAATCGTAACCGACGGTCTGGAAATGACCGGAGACCTTGCGGTGCGTGATGGCGTGGTGAAGGCCATCGGCGATCTTTCGTCGCTGGCGGCGGCGCGCATCATCCCGTGCGACGGGAAGATTCTGATGCCGGGCGCGGTTGACCTCGGCCTCAACCTTGCCGATGGCGGTGTCTTCGATCCGAAGACGACGGCCAGTTTCGCGCAGGCCTCGCGGCATGCGGCACTAGGTGGGGTGACAACGATCATCAACGCCGTTGAGTTGGACGACGCCCTCGCGCCGAGCGCCGCGATCAAGGCGCATGTGGACATCGATGGCTCGCGCGCCTTCGTGGATTTCGGCTATCATGTGTTGCTGAGCGCGTGGACGGACAGGCACGCCGCGCTTTCGCGGGAGGCCGTCACGGCGGGCGTTCCTTCGTTCTGGCTCGCGCGAAACGGCGCCGCCTCGCCGCAGCCCGCTCCTGCGCTCCTACAGGCGGCGATCCAGAACCTGCCTGATGAATCCATCGTCATCACGTCGCCGTGGGATGCGACGTTCTGCGATGCGCAAGCGCGCGGGAACGGGAATGGCAGTCTGTTCAACGACCAGATGGAGGCGGCCTTCGTAGCGTCTCTTGAGCCTTTTGCCGACGTGGGTTCCTGCAAGATTCTGCTAAACGGAATTTCAACACCGCGGGCGCTTGAGGCGCTTTGCCACGCGAGGGGAGTTTGCTCCCGCATCGCGGCCACCTGCAATCTTGCCAACCTTGTCTATACAGAGGCGGACGGTGATGCGGCGCCGAAATGCTGGCCACCCGTTGGCACGAAGGTGGACCAGCAGGCGCTCTTTGCGGCGCTGGAGGAAGGGGTCGTCAACGCGATCAGTTCCGGCCACAAACCGCGCACGGCGGCGGAGCTTGCCACCGCGAAGGCGCAGCGTTCTCCCATCATCGGAGCGCCGACGCTGGCGCATTTCATTCCCGCGATCCATGGTGAAGGGGTCCTGAAATGGCGCCTGTCGCTTGCGGCGATGTCCTATGCCGCCTGCTCGGAACCTGCGAAACTGGCAGGGCTCTATCCGCGCAAGGGGTCGCTGCAGATCGGGAGCGATGCGGACATCGTCCTGCTTGATCCGTCACAAATCTGCAACGTCGTGGAGTCGGAATCCTTTGCGATGAGTTCGATTCCCAATCCCTACGCCGCGTTGAAGCTTGGCGGACGTGTGTGTGATGTTTTTGTGCGCGGGCGCCAGGTTGTTGAGGCGGGCGAACTCACCAACAACGCGCAGGGAACCTTCCAGTCCCGCCGCATTTCGCTCCGCGGATAGGCGGTTTTCCGCGCGGCGCGGGTTCTACAGCGACGATGCTTGTTGTGTTCGCAGTTCCTCGGCGCGCTTGCGCACGTTTGTCTCGCGGTGGATTTCGCTCACCACCCAGGCCAGCGAGCGCACGTCCTTTTTCTTCGCGAGTTGGAACACCTTTTCGATCAGGTCCAGATCGTAGCGGTCGGCGATCAACTGCAACTCATCGACAATGAGCGAATTAAGCCGCATCGAAAACGTGTTCAGGTAGAGGTCACCGACGCGCTCGATCCGTTTTGCGCGTGATTCGCGATCGCCTTCCGATTCCGGCGCAATTTCCACCGCGTAGCGGGGCGGCCACGGAGCATCCAGAAAGTAGTCACCATGAAGTGCCCGCACCTCGTCCGGCGATTTCGGCGTTGGAATCGGCGTGATGATCTGGAAGCAGGCGGGCTCGT
>JADZDZ010000161.1 GCA_020850785.1 Candidatus Sumerlaeota bacterium
AATCGATCAGTCCATGGACCAGCATCGCCAACGCGGCTGCGGCGACGGCGGCAATGCGCGCGTAGGCGGGAAAATCCTTCCCATCATGCAGCCGCCCAAGGAGGCGCCATGCGGACTTCATCGCATGGGCGACGATGGCGAAGAAGACCGCAATCCCCGCCGCACCCACGCTGGCACCGTACTCAAAAAACCAACTGTGTGCGTGCTTCGTTTCGTTGGAACCGGGAATGCGATGCTGCGGATAGAAAAGCTCGAAGGCGCCGGGCCCGGCACCAAATGCGAAATGCGGCCGCCAAATTTCCCAGGCGGTCTGCCAGTAGTAAAACCGCTGGAGCATGCTGCCTGCGGCGAACCAGCGCACGTTGGCGGCGGGGATGAGGAGTATCGCGGCAAGCAACGCGGCGAGCCCCACGACGAGGATAACCGCTGTCGCAACGACGGCGCGAATCAGCGTGCGCGGCTGCAGGCGCCAGCCCGCCAGCGCAAGCAGCAGCAGCGCCACGGCGAATGCGGAGGCAAGGACGCCGCCGCTGGACTTGCTTGCGAAAACCGCCGCGCCCACAATGAACGCAACCACTACGCACGCGATGCGATGCGACATCCTTCGCGACGCGAACGCGGCAGCGAGCGCCAGCGGCAGGGCGAAAAGGCAGAGCGACGCGAAGATGTTCGGCGCCCCCACGGTGCCTGCGGCGCGCTTCTCCCGCAGCGCATGCAGCAACCCATCGCGGAGCGGATCATTCGCCGCCATCGTCTCCAGAATATCGCGCTCCATGGAACCAAAGGTGCGCGGCCATCCCGCAGGGCCAATCACCTGATACACACCGAACAGAGCACTGAAGCCGATGATCACGATGAGCGCATTGACGACAAGCGACGCGGCAGCGATCGAGGCGCGAGGCGGGTAACAGGCAACCCCGCAAAATGCGATGACGTATGCGGCAACGCCCGCGAGCACCGTCATGAATTCGGGGCGCGCACAGGCCACCGATGGCGCGTGAAGAAACGCCACCATCCACAGGACGAACCACACCGCCACCGCCACCAGCGGCCCCGGCGGCACACGCCCCCCCCTCGCGACATTGATGAGCGCCAGCCAAAGCAGCAGCACGCACGCCGCAAGCGCCGTCGCGCCGTGCAGCGGAAATGCACCCGCAGGATACATGAGCGAGATCGCGAAGATGAACAACAACGCGAGCAGACTGACGAAGGCGATCGCCTCGCTGCCGGTGAGCTGCGCTTCTTCTGTCGTTTCTCGCTTCCGCAAGCGTGCGCTTTCCGTGGTGCGGGATGTCCTTCACGATCCCGCCGCGCGGGAACAGCCGCAAGGATTCTCCCGCTTGCAGGCCGGGTGAGGAATTGCTAGGAAGGGTGCATGAAAACCCTGACGACTTCCTTCATGGCGCTTCTTTGCGCAGCGGCGATGGCTGCGGAGACAAGTCCCTACTTCGCAATCCATGTGGTCGATGACGCCACGGGGCGCGGCGTTCCGCTGGTGGAGCTAAAGACAACAAACGATGTGAAGTATTACACGGACAGCGCCGGGTACGTTGCCTACCGCGATCCGGATTTGATGGGCGGCGAGGTCTATTTTCACGTCGCCTCCGACGGCTATTTGTACGAGCCGGAGGACATGTTCAAGTATCGCGGCGTTCGCCTGACGCCGCGGCCCGGCGAAGAGGCCGAAATCCGCATCAAGCGCATCAACATCGCCGAACGCCTCTATCGCATCACCGGCCAGGGAATTTATCGCGACTCGGAGCTGCTGGGAAAACCCACGCCGTTCGCGGCGCGCAATGGCCGCGTTATGGGGCAGGATTCAGTGCAGGCGATTCCCTACAAGGGGAAAATCCTCTGGCTTTGGGGCGACACGGGGCGGCCGGAGTATCCGCTGGGAGGGTTTGCGAGCACCGCCGCCACCTCCCTTCCCCCTTCGCTTGGTGGCATGGCGCCATCGGTCGGCGTGGACCTGAACTACTTCGTGGGCCAGAACGGCTTTGCGAAGGAAATGGCGCGCGGCATCGGCGAGCACCTGATCTGGCTGGACGGCTTCATGGTGGTGAAAAATCCCGCAGGTGAGGAAAAACTGCTCGCGCATTTCGCGCGCCTGAAAGACCTGGGGACGTTGCTGGAGCACGGCCTGTGTATATACAACGACGACACGAACACCTTCGATCGCGACGCCGCCTGGGACCTTAAGCTGACCGCGCCGCGTGGGCATCCCTTCAAGGTTTCCACGAATGATGGGGAGTATTTCTACTTTCCCGATCCCTATCCGCAGCTTCGCGTGCGCGCGACGTGGGAGGCGATCCACGACCCCGCGCAGTACGAGGCATGGACGCCGCTGGCGCCGGGAACGCACGATGTGAAGGAGGCCCCGCAGGTCGAGCGGGACAGCGACGGAAAGGCCGTCTGGAAATGGAAACCAAACACCGCGCCGGTTTCCTCCGGTGAAATGCTTGATCTCATCAAGAAGGGAACCCTCCGCGAGGATGAGCAGTGGAACCGCACCGTTGATGCGGACACGAACGAGCCGATCGTGCTGTGGGGCGGCGGCGTTGTCTGGAACGCCCATCGAAAAAAGTACATCATGATCGCAAACCGCGGCTTTGGAAAGCCGTCGTTTCTTGGTGAGGTGTATTACTTGGAATCAGAATCGCCGGAGGGTCCGTGGCAGCGCGCCAAGAAGATCATCACCCATGCGAAACATTCCTTTTACAACCCCGTCAGCCATCCATTCTTCGATGAAGAGGGTGGAAGAATCATCTATCTGGAGGGAACCTACACGGACACCTTCACTGATGCGGTCCCCACGCCACGGTATAACTACAATCAGATCATGTATCGATTGGACCTGGGCGATAAGAGGCTCTGGGACGATTCCCAAGGGAAGTAACGAGAATGCCCGCGCTGGGCGGCCACGGCGACGTTCCGTTCCTTCGGCTCGCTGCGGGAGTCTTCCAAGCAAAAACCGCGGACTTTCGCCCGCGGTTTTGTCTCATCCTGCTCAGTGTTCGTGAAGCTTGTTCAGTAGGCGAGCGCGTCATCAACCCGCGCGAGCAGTGCCTCCAGCCGTTTGACCGATTCCTTCTGCTGATCCAGTTCATCGTAAAGGCGCTGCGCGTCCGAGAGCATGGAATCAGCCATGGAAAGTTCCACGGCGAACTGCATGGCGGCCATCGTTGCGATCTTCGTGGGTGATGCGCTGCCGGCGGCGATGCTGCCAAGGCGTTGCACCGTTTCCGTAACCTTCGCTGCAGCCCGCTGGATGTGCGGCTGCTCGTGCTGCGCTGCCTTCATGCGGATTTCATGACCCGCAACGTGAACCTGGATCGCTTCAGGGGTGGACATGGGCAACCGCCTCCGTGGATTCGAGAAGTGATTCTGCTTCGTCTATACGGGCAATCAACGACGTCAGGTGTTCGCGAGTTTTCGATTCGCGGGTGAGGGCGCCTTCCAGGTCCGCCTTCATCGCGATGTGCTGCTCGCGCAGTTCCTCCAACTCCAGTTCCTTGATCTGCAACTCGTAAACCTGCTGCTTCAGCGCCTCGTTCTCCGTCGCCAACGCAAGGCCCTGTGCCACTGCGGAGGCCTGCAGGTCGCGATTCGCGCGAAGCTGCGCCGCCTCGTTCTCCAGCGCCTCGATCTGCGTCTGCGCCGCGTCGCGCTCGGAAACCCGCTCACGGTGCCAGCCTTCCAACTCAACCACGCGGGCCTGCGCGGCGCGAAGCTCCGCGTCTACGCCATGGCGGTGGTGGGCGGATTCGGCGGCGGCGCGTTCCAATTCCGCCACGCGGTTGTTGCTGCTGAAGAGGTCTGCACGCACGGCGTCGCGATCCGCGCTCACGGCGGCGATTTCGCTCTCCAGTTCAATCAGCCGGGGGCGGGCAATCGCCAGTTCCCCTTCCACGCGGGCCGCGTTTGCCTTCGCCTGATCCAATTCCTGAACGGCATTCGGCAACTCGCGCGCCGCGTTCGCGGCGGCCGTGAACTGGGCCTCTAACTCTGCGATCCGCTTCTCCAGCTTGTCCCGGTCGGCGCAATGAATGCGAAGGCCGTCCGCTTCGGTTTCAAGCTGCCGATAGCGAACCCGCGTTGCTTCCAATTCTTCGATGATGCGCTTGAGGCCGGCTTCAAGCCGGTCGAGGAAAACCTTCGTCATGTGAAACCCTCCGCAGGGTGTCGCCGGGCCGCCTGGCAACGTTGGGAACTGGCGGGCCGACCGTTTGTGGAATGAAGGCCTGCTGGTGCAGAACCTTGGCGCAAACCATCGCCGCACCAGTGGCAACAGTGTCAAGTTCCAAGTGGCGTTAAATGTGCCACAATTGCAAAATCATGCTGGCGGCGATTGCCAGAATGTTCTTTCCTAAAACCATCACCGCAGGAGAACGAACCATGGGTGTAGGCGATTCCATCAGCGGCACCGGCCCAAAGCCGGGAAAGCCGCGCGCCGCAATGGTGAAAACCTTCATGATTGCAATGGCATCGGAGGTTGGGCCGCGGCTTTTGGCGTTCAACATGAACAACGTCCTCGTCGGCAGGATGCCCGACAACCATCTCGCCATCAACCACGCCAGCGTTTCGCGCCGGCATGCGACCATTTCAATCACACCCAAGGGAGTCGTGATTGAAGACATGAACAGCCAGAACGGCGTCACCATCAATGGGTCCGCGATTCACGGAACGGCGAACATCCGCCCCGGCGACATCATCCGCATCGGCCATGTGCCGCTGTTCTACTTTGGCTTCATCAACCAGCAGCGTCCCCCGGAGCAGGAGCTTGTTGAAAACAGCATCCAGATCACACCCATTGTCCCCACGCTGTGATGGAGAATGATCCCGGCAACGTTCATTTTGTGATTCGATCCTTCCCCCTGCCCAGCCTCCCATTCCCCACCCCCTCATGTGCGGAATAACCGGCTACACGCATCCCGGCGCCGTTGATCGCGAAGTGCTCTCCCGCATGACGGCGTGCCTTGCGCGTCGCGGACCCGATGGCTGCGGTGCATGGTTCGATGATGCGATTGCCCTGGGGCACAGGCGGCTTTCGGTCCTCGACCTGACAGTGAATGCCGATCAGCCCATGGCAAACGATGATGAGTCGATCATCATTGTCTACAACGGCGAATGCTACAACCACGCCGAGCTAAGGAAACTTCTTCCCGGCGTGAAGTGGCGCTCCACCGGCGACACGGAAACGCTGCTGCGATTGTACGAGAAGTTTGGCGAATCGTTCATTGAAAAGGTGAACGGAATGTTTGCGCTGGCGATCCACGACCGCCGCGCGCGCAAGCTGCTGCTGTATCGCGATCGCCTGGGGGAGAAGCCGCTATACTACGCGAAGGCGGGAAAGGCGTTTCTCTTCGCCTCTGATCCCGCAGCATTCCTCAAGCATCCGCATTTTTCCCGCGATCTCAATCCCGCAGGCGTCGCGCAGTTCTTCACCTACAACTACCTTGGCGGTGCCACGTCGATTCACCGGAACGTGCGGCGCCTTCCACCCGCGCATTGGCTGCGCCATGACCTTGAGACGGGAAGGAGCACCACGGCGCGTTACTGGTCGCCGGAGGGCTTGGAAACTTTTTCCGCGCGCGATGAGGATTTAACCGCGGAGTTCCGCGAACTCTTTCTGGACTCGGTCCGCTTGCGAACGCTTTCGGACGTGCCCCTGGGCTGCTTTCTTAGCGGCGGAATCGATTCCAGCGCGGTCGCCTATGCGCTCACGAAGGCCGGCGCGGGAGCGGTGAAAACCTTCAACATCGGCTTCGCGGAAAAACAATACGACGAATCACGCCACGCGGCACAGGTGGCGAAAATTCTGGGCACGACACACGAATCCTTCCGTGCGCGACCGGCGGATTGCCTGCCGCTCATCGAGGAACTTCCCGCCGTCTGCGGCGAACCCTTTGCCGATCCGTCGATACTTCCCACGATGCTTCTGGCGCACATGACGCGGCGAAATGTCACCGTCGCCCTCAGCGGTGACGGCGGCGACGAACTCCTTCTCGGCTATGATCGCTATGAACTTGCGCAGCGCGTGCAGGGCGCGTTTGCGAAGGTGCCCGATGGGTTGCGAAGATTCTGCGCGCGAATCGCCGCGCATGTTCCGCACTATCGCCTGCGCATGATCGCGCAGGGATTGCAGTATCACAACGAGGCCGACCTGTATGCCTCCGTCTTCATCGGGTGGAACGCGTGGTTCGTGCGCAAACTACTGAAGCCGGAGGCACTGCGTGCCCAACGCTTTGCCCGTGACAGCTTCCATCAAACATTGCATCGCAATCGATTCCTCCCCCTGATTGAGCAGGCTGCAATCGCCGACTTGCAGCACTACCTGCCCGACGACGTGTTGACGAAGGTGGATCGCGCGACAATGCATTACTCGCTGGAGGGCCGCGCGCCGATGCTGGATCATCGGTTGGTCGAATTCGCCCGGCGGCTTCCCACGCGGCTGA
>JADZDZ010000162.1 GCA_020850785.1 Candidatus Sumerlaeota bacterium
CGTTTCCAACGCCCGTAGGTCCGTCGGATCCTCCATCGCCACGCACACCGAATTGCCATCGATCCGCAGCGGAACAAGGTGCATGCGACGGCACTGCTCCCTTGTAAGGTGCGTCGCCACATCAGCGGAAGGAACAACATTCTCCAGGTTGATCATATCGCAGTCGGTGCTTCGGCGCAGGATTTCCAAACGCGTGTGATCGTTGATCGCACCCATTTCCGTCAGGATTCGAATCAGCGACGTTTTGGTACGGTCGTACTCTTTCAGTGCACGATCATGCTGGTCCCGGTCAATCACTCCTTCCTTTAGGAGCGCATCAGCGAGGGACATTCGGGGGGTGGAAATCGCTGCCATTGTTGGGGTTCCTGAATTTTGGCGGACTGAAGAATCGTTTGAAAGCTGTGGAATGGCCTTCTTTCTTGTTATACTACTCCGCAAAATTCGGGTCAGAATGGCTCACGGTCAACTAGAATAAACCCAACAACGAACGTGTTGATTGCAGAATGCAATCAGGGTCGGGAGGAGGAACCTTGCGGTTTGCAAGCATCTCAAAAAGAGAGCGGCCCTCCCCGGATCAGGAGGGCCGCCGCTGAACATTTGCCATTTTCCATCCGCCAAGCGGGGAGGCGCCCGCCTAGATGCGTGCCGGGGGGCGCGGCGCGGGGCTCTGCCCACCGGGAAGCGCCGACATACCACCGCCCATGCCGAAATGGCGCTTCATTTCTTCCGGCTTCTTGGCGTTCGTCAGTGCCTGATCCTTGGTGATGAAATTGCGCCGCACAAGGTCCATCAGCGCGCGGTCCATGGTCTGCATACCGTACTTGCCGCCGGCGTCCATGAACGCGGGAATCTGGTGGGTCTTTCCTTCGCGGATCATGTTGCGAATGGCGTCCGTTCCCACGAGGATTTCAATCGCGGCCACGCGTCCGCCGCGAATCTTCGGAAGCAACCGCTGGCACAGCACGCCTTCCAACACGCCGGCCAGCATCATGCGAATCTGCTCCTGCTGGTGCGGCGGGAAGACGTCGATGATACGATCCATGGTCTGCTGCACGTCCACGGTGTGCAGCGTCGAAAAAACCAGGTGTCCGGTTTCCGCCGCAGTGATCGCCATCTGGATGGTTTCCAAGTCGCGCATTTCGCCGACCAGAATCACGTCCGGGTCCTGACGCAGCGCGTACTTCAGCGAAGCGGAGAAACTCGTCGTGTCCTCGGTGATTTCGCGCTGTTCAACCAGTGCCATCTTGTGGTTGTGAATGTATTCAATCGGGTCTTCAATGGTGATGATGTGGCAGGGTCTCTCTGCGTTGATCTTGTCAAGCATCGCGGCGAGACTCGTTGACTTGCCGGAGCCCGTTGGCCCGGTGACGAGCATGAAACCGTTCGGCCTGCGAATGAAATTTTCGCAGACCTGCCGGGGAAGGTTCAGTTCCTCGAAGCTGCGAATGTTGGTCATGATGAGACGGAAGGCACCGCCCACGGAACCGCGCTGGAAGTGTGCATTCACGCGGAAGCGCGCCATGGAACTGACGCTCAGCGAGAAGTCCAGGTCCTTATTCTCCTCAAACTTCTGCTTCTGAATGTCCGTAAGGATTCCGTAGATCAGACGCCGCGTGTCCGCCGGAGTCAGCGGCGGATGATCGAGGTTCACAATATTGCCATCGACGCGAATCACTGGTGGACGTCCCACCACAACGTGAAGGTCGGACGCATTGTATTCCACGGTCAGCCGCAGCATGTCCGTTCTGTCAAGCACGGGAGGCTCCTGATTCAGATTTCACAACGATTGGACTCAATTGATGGAAGCAAGTCAACAACGACTCAGGGGAGGAGGCGCTTGGGAATCGGTTTCTGCTCCACCTCCCGCGGCGTTGATTCCACCGGTTCGAGGGATTCCGCCGCCGCAGCAGCGGGTAAACCAGCATTCTGCAGCAGAGACTGCATCAGCGATACGTACTTTTCCGCCAGCGCCGAGCGCGAGAAGTTCTCATGGACGAATCGTGCTCCTTGTGCGCCAAAAATAGCCGCGATTTCCGGGTTTCCCGCGAGGCGCCGCGCCGCCTCCGCCAGCGCCGCTCCGTCCTCTGGGTCGATCGCGATCCCCGCGTTCGCCTCTTCCAGCATCCGCCGTGAATGACCACGAATGCCAAGGATCACGGGCCGCTTCATCGCCATCGCCTCAAAGATTTTTGAAGGGAGGACCGTCGAGAAAAGCGGTCGGTCACGCAGGTGCACAAGACATGCGCCGCTGCCCGCGAGCAGCGCGGGAATCTGCTCCTTCGGCAGCAACCCCGTGAAGACCACGTTGGAAAGCCCCTTTGCGAGGGCCTCACACTCAAGACGTTCGCGCTCCGCGCCATCCCCCGCGATCAGGTAGGTGATGGCGTCCTCGCGCGTGAGTTCCGCCGCGCGCAACACCACATCCAACCCGTGCGCCAGCCCGATCGTTCCAACGTAGGAGACGATGAAGCGTCCCTTGAACGCATCCCGCGAAAGCGGGTTCGTCCCATCCACATGACTGTCGTCGAAGAAGCAAAGGTCTACCCCATTCGTAACCACTGCAATGCGGTCCGCCGGCGCGGCGCCCTGCGCGAGGAGGTGCTCGCGGTAACCTTCGCCGACGGTCACGATTAGCTCCGCCTGACGATACATCCACCGCGCCATGCGCTTTACAATGTTCAGCGCGAAGGACGACGTTGCTGCCGCGCCGACCGCCTCGATCGACTCCGGCCACAGGTCGCGAATCTCCAGGATGAAGCGCTCCTTGCGAAACCGCGATGCGATCGCGCCCGCCATGCCGCAGAAGAACTGCGGGGACGTTGCCACCATCACATCATGGCGCCGCAGCAGCGCCATGGCCACCATTGAGGAAAGCATGTAGCTCAGGTAGTTCAACGTTCGCCGGATGCGCCCCTTGTTCGCGGCGATGAAGGTCCACACCCGCACGACGCGTATCCCATCCAGCAGTTCCTCGCTCCACAGCGCATTCGTGTAGCCCGCAAACGGCCACCCGCGTGGCGCGCTCGGCACCGGGCAGACCACCGTGACATGATGCCCCTGCGCCACCCACAGCTTCGCGTGCTCGTACAATCGTGACGCCGGCGCGTTCACCTCCGGGTGGAAATAGTGCGACAGGAAAAGGATACGCAGCTTCCCCGGATTTCGCGCGCGCTCCATCTTCTCACCAACGCGCGTCAGCACCGCCACGAGGAAGATCGCGCTGAACAGCAGCGTCGCGCCCATTGCGATTGCCAGCGCCAGCGATTCGGCCTTGTACACCACGTTCATTAGCACGCCGAACAGCAGCGTCACAAACCAGAGCGTATAGACGACGAATCGTTCCGTGAAGCCAATCATCAGCAGCATCGACTTCAGGTAGGATTTGCCATCCTTCTGTCGTCCGTGCCCCAGCCGATACAGGACCGTATAGACACTGTCCACCATCGGCAGTGCAATCGCGACGAGGGCGATGAACAGGATGCCCAGCGTGAATCCCCAGGCGCGCGATGAAATGGTTCCCGTTGCCAGCAGCATCGCGATCATCAACTGCCCCGCGGTGCCGAAGCGCGTGTGCTTCCCACCCGACGTTAGGAACAACTGGCCCGCGCAGAGGCCCGCAATCATCACCATGATCATCACAGGCGCGCCCCAGGACCAGTTCAACATCAGCACCAGCAGCGAGAACGCCATGATGGTCGCGACGCCGCTGGCAAGCCCCCGCAGCCGGTCCAACGCCTCGATGCTCATCATCACGCCAATGTGGAAGGCAATCGTGACGGGGAAATCGACCAGCATCCGCTCGAAGGGAATCTGCAGCGAAATCCGTTCGCTTGGGTGGAACGCAAACCCGAAGGCATAGGCCGTGATCGCCAGCAGGAGCCTGATGGGAATCGTGAACTGTGAAGGCAGGCGCAAGCGCGTCTCCATCGTTCCCAGCACCGCCGCAATCACCACGATCGTGATCAACGGAAGCGTGACGGATGCCTGAAAAATGCCGCCAACGATGGAGAGCAGCACAATGCACGCGCCGAGAATCGCCCCCGCGACGGAATGTGCCTCCGTCTCGTCATGGGAAAATCCTCCCACGCGGGAAATCACTGCGCGCAGCGGAATATGGATCACCGCCGGCAGCAACATTCCCAGCAGAAGTACGATGGCAGTCTGCGTCAGCGTCACGTGGCGCGCCTTATCGTATAGACAAGTTCACTTCCCGAAGCCAGCTCGCACGAAATCCGCAAAACGGTGCGTTTCAGCGATATTCCGAATGCGGGATAATACATGCCAATTTCCTCGCCAAAACGCAATGCCGACGGCATGGATTCAACGACAATTTCCGCAACCTTCCCGCTGCTTTTGTCAAGGATCGCCCACCCGTTTTCAAGCGTTCGCCGTGCGCTCACCGCGTGGTGCAGCGGAATCCGCATCTCCACTTCGACGCGGCGCCGCGGCGTCTTTCCATCAAGCCTGTCATGAACCGTCACGATCCCCGCGGTGGCGTCAAAACTCACGCGTCTCGTGTGGATGACACCGGCGGGGGAGAAGCCATCGTGGCTGGCCACCGCTTCAAATCCATCAGCGACTTCACGGCCCTTGTGCTGCAGGACTTTGCCACGGCGCCCCATGCGAAAACTTTTCCACGGCTCCGCGCAGGCCCAGCCATCCACCACCAAGCCCGCGTGCTCACGGGCGCTGCGCAGTTCCGTGCGCTCCGGCCCCGCGCGATAGACTCCCGCGCCACCATCCGCGACGATGGCAACATCACCCAGAATCACTTCAAACCCAAGTATGTCCGCGTGCATGTGCGCGCCGAGTGAATCAACCCCCAGCGGCGCCGCATCAAAGAGAACATAGTCGCCCGCCTTCATGTTCCGAAAAACGTGATAGCCATCGCGCTGCGAATAGCCACTCTCCGGCTGGGTCAGCCGTTCCCCAAGCAGCTTGGATGCGCGCGCACGCATCGCCCACAGTTTCAGCGATGCGCTGCGTGTGGAATCCCCCAGCAGGGGAAAATTTCCATCCGGCATCAGCAGATGGCACAAGAAGCGATTCATGCGCGATGCCGCGTCGCGAATCCATTTCCCTGCGGGGTCGTCAGGCGCGAGTACGCCGACAAGATCAATCAGCCGATCCAGAATGATTGTCTGATACATCGGTGATTGTTCTTCGTGGCATCCCGATGGCGTCAGTTGCGTCGCAAGCTGCGCGCGAAGCATGCGATCGGCGCGGCGGCGCAGGTTCCGCGCTCCCGTGCCATCGAAGCAGCGCGCCACAAATGCCAACGCGATCAGGTTTTCAAGCAGGTGATTTCCCCCATGCTCCTTCTCAAGATGGTCGCAAAGGAAAATCGTCTGGGCCCACAACCCATCCTCAATCACCCGCAGCGAAATCGGCGAAATTTTCCGCCGCTTCTTTAGCAGTGCGATGGCAACGGCCCAGTTGCGGATGCGCAAGGAAACCGTGTAGGAACTCCACGCCGCGCGATGGCATTTCTTCGAGCCGAGTCGATTCCTCCAAAGCCAATTCTCCATCACGCGCACAGACAGCAGATTGCGCCCCTGTTGCAGAAAATCCCAAATCCAATCGAAGTAATGCAGGTGAAAATGCCACAGCCTTGAATCACTCGCCGATTGGTCCACCACGGGCGCGTTCCACCGCGGCGGAAAACCAATGTTCAGCGGCTGGTTGAGAAAGCGCCAATCCTCCGGCTGCGAGGCATTCCACGCGTTCGGCTTCGTGCGAATCCTCCAGTAGGCCAGATGCAGCAATCTCTGCTGAAGTTGTTCATCTGCCAGAAAGGTCCCCGCCGCACATCGCTTCGCCTTGCGCAAAAGGCTGCGATGCGCGCCGTCGCCACGCAGCCGCGTGACAATCCGCTCAAGTGAACGCACGATCCGCGTAACGCACTGTTCGCGCGTCAGGTGCCTGATCGCGTTGTAGTAGTTTGAAAACGCCGACGCGCTTCGATGATTCACGCGCGGCCAACCAGTGCAGCAACGATGCGTTCCGCCGTGCAGCCATCCCACAGCGGATAATCCACGGGGCGACGGCTCTCGCGACGCGCCTCCCGCACAGCGAACGTTATTCCCGCGCGATCCAGCGGCGCCAGCCGGCTTGTTCCTCCATTTTCCCGCAACGTTTCCGGTCGTTCCGTTGTCGTGCGTAGCGTGACGCATGGCGTGCCAAGGATCATTGCCTCTTCTTGAAGGCCACCGCTGTCCGTCACGATGACGGCGGCGCACTGCTGCAGCGCCAGTAATTCCAAATGCGGAAGTGGATTCAGGATGATCATGTTTCCGTGACCCGCCAGCGTCTCCATCAATCCACTCTTCTGAAGCGCCTGCCGTGTGCGCGGATGAAGCGGAAACACCACAGGCGAATCCCCTGCGATGTCCACCAACGCGGATACAATCTCTTGAAGCTGATGCCGGTCGTCCACATTGGAAGGGCGATGAATTGTCGTGAGAACGAATGGTTCATTGTGAAGGTCGCGCCCCGTGATTGCCTTCAACGAAACATTTTCAGCCCTGTCGGCAAACTTGCGAAGGGAATCGATCATGATATTGCCGACGCGAACAATGCGCCCCGCATCCACCCCTTCGCCGAGCAGATTCCGGTCCGCAAAGCCGCTGGTCGTAAGAAGCAGATCGCTGATTCGATCCACAATCACGCGATTGACTTCCTCAGGCATTTGCCAATCGTTCGATCGTAATCCTGATTCGACATGCGCCACCTTCAGGAGCAGCTTCTTCGCCGTCACTGCGCCCGCAAGCGCCGCATTCACATCGCCGACCACCACGACCCAATCGGGCCGCAATTCTTTCAGCACCGGCTCCAAGCGGATCATCGTCTGCCCGGTCTGTTCCGCATGGGTGCCGCTCCCCACGCCAAGATAGTGATGCGGTTCCGGCAGCTCGAACTGTTGGAAAAACTGTGCACTCATGGCATCGTCGTAATGCTGTCCCGTGTGAATCAGCACGTGGTCGATGGCCAACTCCGCAGCCCGCTTGTTGTGGGCTTCAATGGCATGGAACAGCGGCGCGACCTTCACAAAATTCGGTCGCGCACCAACGATGGTGGCGATCTTCAGATGCTTTCGCAACGCGCCGTTTCCTCTTCGCGCGTCGCGTCCAGCCTTGCGCGCCATTCGTCCATGCGCTGGGCCTGTCCGCTCGTGATTGCTTCCTCCGCCGCAAGCGTCGCGAGCGTCACCTCCTCCAGTTCTTCGAGCGGAATCAGCGCCTTGCCGCCCGCGCGAAGCAGCTTCACGAACTCCCTGATCTCCGCCGCATGCCCCTTGTCCTGTTTCAGCGACTGAAGCTTCCGCGACGTCCCATTGCAGTGAATCGTCGTGCAGCGAAAGTTTTCCACCTCAATCGCCATCGTGTCTGCCGCAATGAGCAGACGCTCCTTCGGAAGGTTCTTCGGCCCATTTGCGAAATAGTTGATCGATCCGATGCTTCCATCGGCAAAGCCCAGCGTGATCACGCACGAATCATCGCCGACGCGGCCCGTGCGCACCGCATTCACGGAAACAATGCGCGAACCGGCAAGGCTTCGAAGAAGATCAATGAAATGGCAACACTCGCCGATCACGCGGCCGCCGCTGGCACCAAGGTCGGCCAACCATCCCGTCGCCGCATTCCGCCCTGCATTGATCGTGTACTGAAAACAGGCGGGGCCGGTGCGATTCGCCAGCACCGCCGCTGCGCGCCGTGCATGCGGGGAGAATCGCCGGTTGAATCCCACCATCAACGCCGGAATTCGGCTGCGCGATTGCTCGCACTCCGCGAGCGCGCGCCTGATTTCGCGCAGTTGCGACAGCGTCGTTGCCAGCGGCTTCTCCGCGAAGACGTGCTTCCCCATCCGCAGCGCCGCGCTGATTTGCGACGCGTGTGCGCCGTGCGGCGTCGTGATGAACACACAGTTGATTGTTGCATCCTCCAGCACGGTCGTTGGGTCCGAGGAAGCGTGTGCAAAGCCGAGCTTCCTCGCCGCCGCCGTCGCGGACAAGCCGCGCTGCGACACGATCGTGTGGAACGCCACGTCCGTGCGCTTCAGCAGCGGAAGCAGCACGCGCTGGGAAAAATTTCCCGCCCCAAGGAATCCAACCTGAATCCTCTCATGGGGAACCAGCGGAGCAATGCGCACCAGGCTCCGCGGCCTT
This sequence comes from Candidatus Sumerlaeota bacterium, assembly GCA_020850785.1. Taxonomy (GTDB): domain Bacteria; phylum Sumerlaeota; class Sumerlaeia; order SLMS01; family SLMS01; genus JADZDZ01. The sequence goes on from JADZDZ010000162.1 coordinate 8,165, forward strand.
GCGCCCGGCGGGTTCGCATACTCCAGCACAATGCCCAGCGCATCACTGTTGCCAAGTTCGCGATAGGCGTCCTCCGCGCGCGCGATCGGGTAGCGATGCGTGATCAGCGCAGCCACATCCAACTTTCCCGCCGCCAGCAATTCAAGAATCGCCTCAAAGTTTCGCTGCTCCGTCCAACGAACGAATCCCGCCGGATAATCATGCCCCTGCTCCTCGTAGGCGGGATCGTGCCGCCCCGGCCCGTAGGAACAGGAAACCTGAAAGGTAATTTCCTTCTTGTAAAACTCCGTGCGATCCAGATCGAGCGTCGTCACGCCCACCAACACGATGCGGCCGCGCACGCGCGACATTTTCGCCGCTTGGCGAATGGGTTCCTTCGAATCACTGCTCGCGGTGATCAGCACCCCATCAACGCCGCGCCCTCCGGAAAAATTCATCGCCGCCGTGACCACGTCGCCGCTCTTTGAAAGGTCGAAAACCGTGGCGCCAAATTTTTCCGCCAGCGCAAGCCGCTCCCCATTGAAGTCCGTCGCGAAAACCCGGCAGCCGTTTGCCCGAAGAAGCTGCACCGCCAGCAGCCCCATCAATCCCAGCCCCATCACGCACACTGATTCGCCGAGCGTCGGCGCCATCAGCCGAATCCCCTGCAACGCAATCGCACCGGGAACGGCGAAGGCCGCGTGCTCGTCGCTGACCGCGTCGGGAACCTTCGCCACCAGATTCCTGCCCGCCAGCACGTACTCCGCATGATTGCTGTTGGAAACCACGCGCGACCCCACGGGAATCAACCGCGCCAACTCATCATCCCCGCATTCGATCACGCGCCCCACGTTGCAATAACCCAGCGGCAACGGTTCGTTCAGCTTGGAGAAAATCGCCTCCACCGTCGGGGCGATTCCATC
>JADZDZ010000163.1 GCA_020850785.1 Candidatus Sumerlaeota bacterium
CTGCGGGCCGCCTCATGTCGTCGGCGGGACAAGTGGTTGTATATACATGAAGATGAGGAATGCCAATTTCCTCCTTCCCGCTGCTCTGAAGGGCTTGGGGCGTGACTTCAAGCGCGCCGTCGGTGCAGTTTTTTGCGAAAGGCGCGTGAAGAATCAGAGGTGAATTCCGGAATTCATCGAAGTCGATTCTCCAGCCCGGAGTTCATGGCAAAAAAATCCGCCGCAGTTGCAGCGGATGGTGGATAATCACGACCATTGGGGAGCTTGTAAAACTTTACCGATGCCATCGGTCCAATTCTTGGTTCGAAGCCGATTTTCTCTCGACTGAACCGGACGTTGCGCCAACCCTCCCCACTCATTCTTGCATCTTTTCAGGGACGTGCGCGGCACATGAACAAGCCCACCATCGAAGGCCTTCCGGCACCCATCGGACTCTACAATCCCGAACACGAACACGACGCCTGCGGCATTGGCTTCGTTGCGAACATTGGTGGCGAGCGAACTCATGAGATCGTTGAGCTTGCGCTGAGGGCGCTGGTGAACCTGACGCATCGCGGCGCCATCGACATGGATGCGCGCACGGGCGACGGCGCGGGATTGCTGACGCAGATTCCCCACAAGTTGTTCAAGAAGGACCTCGCTGCCTGGGGCGTTAAGCTGAAGGACGTGAACTCGCTCGGCGTGGGAATGATTTTCCTTCCGCTTGAGGATGAACTGGCGCGCGAGAAGTGCCGCCTCATTGTGGAGGAGGCGCTCCACCACTACGAGTTGGAGTTCTATGGCTGGCGCGAAGTGCCCGTTGATCGCAGCGCCATCGGCGACAAGGCCGACGACACGCGGCCGCAAATTGAGCAGGTCTTGTTCGGCAAGCCGGAGTCGATGAGCGACGCGGAATTCGACGACACGATCTACCTTTGTCGGAAGGTGATCGAGGGCTCCGTTCTTCAGCGTAACATCCCCGGTTTCTACATCTGCTCCATGTCTGCGCGCACCATCGTGTACAAGGGCATGTTCGTCGCCCCGCAGCTTCCCGTGTTCTTCAAGGACCTGAAGTCGCCACTGTTTGAAACGGCGCTGGCGGTGCTGCATCAGCGTTACTCCACGAACACCTTCCCGCAGTGGCGTCTGGCACAGCCCTTCCGCATGATCTGCCACAACGGCGAAATCAACACGCTGGCCGGGAACAAGAACTGGACGCAGGCGCGCGAGCGTCAGTACGGCAAGGACTTGATCCTTGGCGCGCGCATCCGAAAGATCATGCCGATCATCCAGCCCGGCGGCTCCGATTCCGCAGCGCTGGACAACGTGCTGGAATCGATCGTGCACAGCGAACGTTCGATCGTGCATTCGCTGTCGATGCTGATGCCACCCGCGTGGGAGCATCATGATGAGATGCCCGCAGAGCAGAAGGATTTCTTCAAGTACCACAGCACGTTGTGCGAGCCGTGGGATGGTCCCGCAGCAATTGCCTTCACGGACGGCCGCGTTGTCGGCGCCACGCTGGATCGCAATGGCCTGCGCCCCGCCCGCTACAAGATCACGAAGGGGAACCAGATCGTTTTTGCGTCGGAAGTCGGCGTTATCAACCTCACCGATGATGAAGTGGTGGAGAAGGGACGACTTGGCCCCGGCAAGATGATCGCCGTCGACACGGAAACGGGTCGGGTTTTCCGCGACAGCGAATTGAAGTCAGTGCTGGCGGGCCGCGAGAAGTATGGGACGTGGCTGAAGAAGAACCTGTCCGAATATCCCGGCGATGAGGCCGTTGATGTGGCAGTCGCGAAGCCCACCGCGGCGGGTGCGCTTTCGCTGGTCACGCGGCAGAAGATTTACGGCTACACGCACGAGGACGTGCGTCGCGTGCTGTTTTCGATGTTCAAGAATGGCAAGGAAGCAATCGGCGCCATGGGTGACGACACGCCGCTGGCGGTGCTCAGCGCGCGCGCAAAGCCGCTGCACCATTTCTTCAAGCAGCGTTTCGCGCAGGTTACGAACCCACCCATTGATCCCATCCGCGAAGCGGCGGTGATGTCGCTGTTCGTGAATATTGGCAAGCGCGGTTCGATGTACAGCGAATCGCCGGAGCACGCGCGCATGCTCCGATTTCCTTCGCCGGTGCTGACGCCGAAGTCCTTCGCCTGGATTGAGAAGCAGGGTGAGCGCGAAGATTTCCGCGTGGGCCGCATTGATGCGACCTTTGAAATCGCCGGCGGCGTTGCGGCGCTGGACAGCGCGGTGACGGAGTTGTGCAAGCGGGGTGAGAAGCTGATTGGTGACGGCGCGACGATCCTGATCGTCAGCGATCGCAACGTGAGTGCCGATCGCGCTCCGATTCCGTCGCTGCTGGCAGTGGGCGCGCTTCACCATCACCTGATTCGCATGGGGCGCCGCCTCAGCGCGTCCATCATTGCGGAATCCGGCGAAACGCGCGATCCGCATTTGTTCGCGGCGTTGCTGGGCTATGGCGCGGCCGCCATCTATCCCTTCGTGATCTACGAGGAAATCGCATCCATCTTTGAAAAGACGCCGGACCTGATGGACGGCCTTTCCCAGCCGGAAGTGGTGGACAACTTCGTTGGAGCCATGAACGCAGCGATTGAAAAGATCATGTCGAAGATGGGCATCTGCACGCTCTCCAGCTACACGGGCGCGCAAATCTTCGAGGCGATTGGCCTCGATCAATCGCTGATCGAGCGCGCCTTCACGGGCACGCCGTCCATCGTTTCCGGCGTTGGATTGAAGGAGGTTTGCGAGAACTACAGCGACTTCCACAAGACGGCGATGGAGACGGAAAGCGATGATCGCCTTCAGAATGAAGGGCTCTTCATGTTCAAGGCGAAGGGGGAGCATCACGCCTACAATCCCGGCGTGGTGAAGGCACTTCACAAGTCCGTAAGAGGGCGCGGCTGGGATGAGTACAGGATGTTCGCGGATGCCGTGAACAACCAACCCCCCACGTCGCTGCGCGACCTGCTTGCCTTTGAAAGCGATCGCGAACCGTCCGATATCGACGACGTGGAACCCGTGGAATCCATCATGAAGCGATTCTGCACCGCAGCGATGTCGCTTGGGTCGCTGTCGGCGGAGGTGCACGAGACGCTCGCGATTGCGATGAATCGCATCGGTGGGAAGTCGAACAGCGGCGAGGGTGGCGAGGACCCCGTGCGCTACCGCCCCGATGAAAACGGCGACTTCCGAAACAGCGCCATCAAGCAGGTGGCCTCCGCGC
>JADZDZ010000164.1 GCA_020850785.1 Candidatus Sumerlaeota bacterium
ACTTGGAAGAAGTGGGCGACTTCATCCAGGAAGTGCGGCGGCACGTCGATCAAGTCGTGGAAACTTTTGAAGTAGGGATTTCCCACGGGCACGGCCAGAATCTTGTCGTCGTGATCGCCCTTGTCGAGCATGCGGAAAATTCCGATGGGGCGAACCTCCACGATGCAGCCCGTGAAGGTCGGCTCATTGCCTAGAATCAGAACATCCAACGGATCGCCGTCGTCGTAGTGCGTCTGCGGCACGAGGCCATAATCACCGGGATAAATCATCGGCGAATAGAGCGTGCGATCCAGCTTGAACATGCCGGTTTTCTTGTCCAGCTCGTACTTGTTGCGCGAGCCTTTGGGAATCTCCACCAACACATTGATTTCAAAAGGTGGATTGTTTCCCGGTGTCAGGTCGTGAAGAGGGTGCATGGGCGCTATGGTGGCAATGCCCCCCGCCGTCTCAACAGGGAAAAGCATCCTTCACGCCGGGGAGCACGGAAACACGCGCTCCCTTCAGCCCGTCCCGGCGAAGGGTTTCTGAAAATCCCTGATGATCGTGATGATCAACACCACCACGGGGAGCAGCATCGCGTGCCTGCCCGCGTGTATATACGCCAAAGTCCCCAGCATGGAGCCCGCCGCGAAGGAGCCAAGGATCGCGGCCAGCAGGAGGAATCGCCGCGGAGAATGCACGTTGAGCATCCGGGTCTTGTCCGACTGCTGGCGGGGCGTGGAAAGCCAATGATCCCAAACCTTGGCAATCAGCAGGGAAAATTCCAACCCAAGGTCCGTCGTCACACCCGTGACGTGCGTCGTCCGAATCACGCCGCCGGAGATGCGCGTGATCGTTGCGTTCTGCACGCCGAGTGCGAAGGCGGCCACGCAGGCGACGTAGGTGAAAAGATTTCCCGGCTCGAATGGAGCCTGCGCGTGCAACTCGAATGCCACAAGCAGTGCCAGCATCAGCAGCATTTCAACCGCGAGCGGCAGCGCGTAGCGCGCCCGCCATTGCGAGCGGCGCCCCAACTCCTCCAGCAAACCAGTCAAAGATGCGCCCGTGAAAAATGCGAAGACCACCGCGAAGGCAAACAGCGCCATCATCCATTCTCCCTTGGCCAGATCGTGGCCCAGGTTGGAAATGGTTCCGGAAACGTGCGAAGTCACGGTGCCGCACATCAGGACCGTCAAAATGTTCGTGTAGCCGGCAATGGCCGCCAGCTTCAGGACAAATCGTGCCTGTCGCGTGAAAGCATGTGCCTGATGGACAAACATGAATTACTTTGTGTTGAAGGCGGGGCACGCCGACAAAAACTTTTTGGACCTCCAAGTCCGTCTGCCTGTCGGATCGTTGCAGATTCCAATCCCACGATCCGGCCCGAACGATGTGGCATCCCCGACAGGATTCGAACCTGTGACCTACTGCTTAGAAGGCAGTTGCTCTATCCAACTGAGCTACGGGGACGCGTCTGATCCATACTAGCCCGATGGCGGCGCACCCTGGCAAGGATAGACAAAGTGGCATCCTGCAATTGCCACGCCAGCGATGCGATCATTTGCAGCGTTCCACGGGGCGCTTTGGCGTTTTATCCGAACATCACGGCAGCGGAGCAATTGCACGGCAAAGCTGCGCGGTCAGCAGCCCCGCGTAGGTTCCGAAAACCCCTCCAAAAATGCCCAGCAGCACCCCCACCGGAGCCAGCGCGGGTTGATAGGCTGCGGCCACAATGGATGCGGAACCGGCGCCGCCAAAATTGGCCTGACTTCCCGTCGCGCCAAAGAAGAGCGGCGCGCGCATGATGATCAGCGCGGCAAGCGTCGCCACCACATGGAAGCCAATCATGATGACTCCGCTGACAACGTACCAAGGGACTTCGGCAACTTTCGACAGATTCGCCTGAGCACCGAATGAAGGAAGCAGAATGTAGAGCAGCGCGTAGCCAATCTTGGAAGCGCCGGACTGTTCCAGGTTCCGCAGGGGCGTGAACGACAATGCGGTGCCGATCAGCGTGACGAACATGACCGTCAATGTTCCCCCGCTCAGAATCTTGAAGCCGGGATGGCGATCAAAGAACCCGCTCGCTTTCCAATGACCGGCCAATTGCGTTCCGCCAGCGATGGAGAGGTAGCTGCACAACAGCGCGATCGCCACAATCGTGATGAAGGCCGTGGTTGTGATCGGCTTTGCCTGCGGACCGGAAAAGAGCGCGACGTTGGATTTCAGGTCCTCCAGCACCTGATCGTTGCACTTGAAACGTCGTGAGAATTGCGTCTGCTTGCTGGCAAGCCAGAGCAAAATTCCCATCCATGAATAGGCAATGATGGGATCAACCGGCTGGATTGCCGCGAACAGATCGTTGTCGATGTCGAGCGCAACCTTCACGGCGGCCATGTTTGCGGAACCACCAGTCCACGTTGCCGCGAGCGCCCCGAAATTCTGCCACGCATTGGGATCAAGCTTCGAGCGAAAGATGCCATAGCTCACAAAGGCGCCGATCATGATTCCCAGCGATCCCGCCAGCATCGCCACGATGGCCTTTGGCCCCAGGCGAAGAATTGCCCGCATGTCCGCAGAAATGAGCAGCAGCAACAGAATCGGCGGCAGCAGATATCTGTTCATCGCGTCGTAAAGCGGACTGGCCTGCGCCGTGATGCCAAACGTCGTTGTAAGCATCGGCACGAAGTAGCAAAAAACCAGAGCGGGAACCGCATCGAAAAATTTCTGAAATGCGGGAATTTCGCTGATGTAGAAAATCAGGCCGACCACAACAGTGAGAAAAACCAGCAACGCAAACGGATCGGTAATGGGAAACACTCTTGGGGTTCCGGCACCTGCGGGGAATGGAAGGAATGAAGCAGCGTGAAAATCCCCGCCGATGGAGGCAAGGTGAACTACGGTCAATCAGCAGCGTGATCCGCCCATTCGCGCACCGTGGCGTTCCCATTGTCAATAAGGCCGTCCAGCATGATGGCGTAATACTGGCTGGCACCGCTGAGCGTTCCCTTGTGCGAAACGACAATCGTGTAGGTTCCCGCTTCGGGCGCGGAGACCACCACCTGCTCCACATTGTCCACCACGTTGTCGCCCGTGGTTGCAGCGCTCGCGGGATTGTTCACGTCAAGAATCCACGGGTAATGGGTCGCCAATGAGGGGGACGTTACCCGCAGGTCCAGATCATTCACGAGCACCGGCGTGCGATCATCGAGTGTCGTGCGCACCGTTCCCGCCGGGTCCGTCCAGCAGATGGTCGCGCGGATCGGGCCGCTGCCGGAGTATTCCAGCGTCAACGTGCGCGTTGGGAACGATGAATCGAGGGTGTTTTCCGCAAAACGCAGGTGAGTTGCATTCAGTGCCTGATCACGCAGCAAATCCGCGGCGGCCTGTGTGTTCATCACTCCCCAGCCGGTGGAGTAATCCGGGCCGACCGTTGCGGCGGGGTTGCCACTTCCCATGGTGCTCGTCAGGTCATCGGCTGTGTGGATGATCAACGCCTTCATCGTGCAGGCGCGCATCTGCTGGCCGCTGAAAAGGTCCGCGTACAATTGTTGAAGCAGTGCAGCGGAACCGGTGACATTCGGCGCGGAGAAGCTCGTGCCATTCAAATCCGCCGCGGCGCGGTAGGCCGTGGGGCCGCTGTCCGCAAGCGCACGCAGCCCGAAAAGCGTGACACCATTTGCAACGACGTCCGGCTTGATGCGTCCGTCGTCCATCGGCCCCCAACTGCTGAAGCCCGCCATGGAGGCCACTGTCAAATCGCGCGCGCCCGACGTCACACCGTCAGCGACTGCACCAACGCAAAGCGTATTCTTCGCGCCTGCGTATGGCTGGATCGTGTCATAGCCTCCATTCACCACTGAATCCGCGAGCGGATGAATCGAGGAGTCGTAGGCGGTGACGGTGTGCCACGTGTAATCCACGCCGTCGAATGTGTAGTAGTAGAATGCCGTGCCCGTCGCGGGGGCGCCGTCATCGCGGTCGTTTCCTGCGGACATGATGGGAAGATAGTAGGGAGAGTCGTGGCATATCTGATCAAGCTGGACGGCCTCCTGACAATTCTGCCCGAAGAGGTCTGATTCGCTGAGCGGCGGCGAAAACGTGCCGAAGAAATGGTAACCGCTGCTGCCGGAGTAGTTGCCAACCTCCCAGCCGCTGTTGATGCCGTAGGCGTGATTTGAAAGCGTGATCTTCCCCGCCTCATTCGGAACTGCGGCGGCGATTGCGATCATCTCCGCAAGGTCATTCTCAAAGTGATAACCAATGACCGAGACGGAGGGCGCCATGCCGACGTAATTCGTTGGCGCGACAAGCGAAGCGCCGATGATGCCGGTGACAGAGGTGGCATGGGCGGTGCCAACGGGATCGACAACGGAGTAACCATCGCCATTGGTGACGCGGGGCGTCAGCGCCTCGTGCGTGAAGCGAATGGCGCCCGCATCCCACACGCCAATGGTAACGTCGGTGCCCGTGACGTTGTAAGGCGCCGTGTTGCGAACGGTGTTTGTGTTCGTGGTGATCGCGGCGTTTGCGGTGAGCGCCTGATAGTAAATCAGGTTCCCCGCCCGCGCGCCCATCAATTCGAAGGGCGCACCGCTGGCGGCGTGGCCCTGCGCCACGAAGCCGTTTCGCTTCGCCTGGGCCTGCGCCGCATCGCGCGAAGCGCGCGCCGTCGCCTCCCACTGCCGTGCATCAAGCGCAGGGGCAGCCGTGGCGATGGCAAAAAGAAGCAGGGAAAACGCGGGGATTCGAAGCATGGAAAAGGATGGGGCTCTGTCGTCATCCCATCAACGGGATTTCGGGCGGCGCGAGGGACAAAAAAATCCGGGAAGCGCGGTGAACGCTTCCCGGATTTGGTGATTCTTGCTAAGTGCCTGCGAGCAGCGGAGAGCCGCTATCAAGGATTGACGGGGGTATTCATGACTTCCGTGATCTTGAACGAACCAGCCTGCGGCGGTGTGAAGCCGAGGAGGTCGATCGCCACGCGCCACTGCGACGTGCCGTCGCTTTCCCACGTCGTGGTGATCGCCATGGGAAGCGGCTTGCCAAGCGCCGAACGATCGACGGTGTGGGTCATGACATTCTTCGCATTGTCTGCTTCGAACACGCGGACACGAACGTCGGGAGCCGGCACACCTTCGGTGCTCTGCCATTCAAAGTGAACCATCAGCTCGTACTTGCCTGCGGGAAGCGGTTCCAGAGGAAGACGCGTCTGCCAGAAGCCGAACACGTTGCTTTGGCCGGTGGGAATTGCCTCGCTGAGACCCGATCCGTCATTGCTGAAGGTGGGGGCCACGAAAGTCGGCGCCGCAGAGCCGGATTCCCAATTCACGAGCGACAGCTCCTCGAATGCGCTTTCGCTGGTGCTTGTGCCATTCGCGGCGACGATTGCGGGACCATGAAGCGTCGCGACGCTTGAGGCATCGATGTCTTCAAGGTAGTAGCCACGCACTTCGCCAGCAGCGAGGACGTTGTGATCCTCGAACTTGTAGGTGTGGCCTCTGAATTCGCTGCCCTGTGCAGGAATGATCGAGGAGTTCAGCTTCGCACCTCTGACGTTGC
>JADZDZ010000165.1 GCA_020850785.1 Candidatus Sumerlaeota bacterium
CTGCGCGCACCCCCAACGCACAAACCCGCGAAGATCGCGGCGATCCCCACGGCAACGACAACGCGGGGCGCCTTCACCCACGCACCCAAAAAAGAGGCGGTCCTGATGATCGCCAGAAGTACCGCGACAAGCGAGCCCACCGACAACCGCTGGCGCCTCCAGCGACTATCCGCGACAAACAGGATGATGACGAACGCTGCGGCGAATAAAAGAGCGATCAAATGCCAACAGGCCGCCGCGCCGGCATCTCTGTATAGACAGTCATCGGCGGCAGTTGAACGATGCGCGCCTGCTGGAGGTCCTGCGCAAAACGCCGCAGGCTGGTCACCGCATTTCCATCGAAGGCCGTTCGCACGGCGCGTTCGTAAATGGTCTTCATCCCGCTCTGCGACACACCCACGCGATCCGCGGACTTGTTGGCAATGTCACCGCTTCCCTCATTGCGGCGCGCAACGTCACCGATCTCCTTGTCCAGCCGGTTCAGGTTCGCCCCCTTCCGCGCAACCCAGCAGTGCAGCACATAGGGCAGCTTCGCATATTCATACCACGCCAAACTCAGGTCCCACGAAAACGTGAACACTTCCTTGCGCACCACCATCGCATTCTTCCCCGTCAACAGGTACGCGTCAAAGCCGTCCCTGCCGGAAAGATCATAGTTCTGCGGATCAAGCGGCACGGTGCTCTTCACGAACTCAGGACGCACCATCATCTTCTTCGCAAAGAGGGTCTGCGCGAGGAGGCTCGTCCCATAATCCTCCTGATCCACAAGAACGCGCGTGATCTCCGTGGGAACCACCTTCGAGAAAATCATGAAAAGACGCGACGGACCCAGCAGCGACAGCGCGCTGCACGGAACCACGGAAACTTTTGGCAAGCGAAGCGCTTCCGGCGTCGGCAGAAGCGCCACATCGCACTCATCGGCGGCCACCGTTCGGCGCACTTCCGCCAGCGTCATGCGCCGACAGTTGGCCGTCTTCACAACCTTCTCCAGATCGTGAACGATGGGAAGCGTTGTCATGTCATCAAAGTAGACGAGTCGCAGTTTCGAGACGCCTGGCTTGGAACCAATCGGTACTGGCGTATGCATGAGGGATAATGCTCCTCAGGAAGGTTTCGAGATGCCCGCCCCTGTGGGTGCTCACTTGACTGAGTCAGCGTTCAACGTGCCGGGGCATTTTGCTGAGCGCAAGGAATCCTTGGCCGATTTTTCATGGAAATCGCAGGATGCAAACAATTGCTGTGATTACGGAGATTCACCACTCCTTCAGGCCCCTCTTCGCCGCAGCAGCCTTCTTCTCCCGCGCAAAGGCCGCCTGATACTCGCCGCTTCCCGGTGGCGGAAGCGACTTCTGGCGCGCCACGGCCGCGCGGGCCTCCGCATCCAGCACCGAATCCAAATCCTGATCCTCCTGAAACACACGCGTGATCAGGTCCGCCAGCGTATGCTCCGGCGCCTTCATTTCCACCACGCCGCGGGCGATCATCTCCTTCGCAATGGAGCGGGAAAGGGCGCGAATTCGCGCATCGGAAAGTCGCATGGGATGGATCCGCCAACCGTGAACTGGGAAGGGAGGCTGGATCACCCGCCTCTTTCGGGCAATGCGAAGAAAGAAAACCGGGGCACAAATTAGCTTGACGTACCGAGTGTACCATAGGCTACAAATAGACGCAGATGCTACACACATGACCACCAAAATCCTCTCCAAATCCCCCGAAACGGGCGCCGCGCCGGACCCCGGCTGGCACAGTCCCGTCAAACTTCCCTCACTCCCCGAAGCCTTCTCCACGATTCGCGTGCCCGAATCGGCGGGCTTCTGGCGCAAGTTGCTCGCCTTCGCCGGCCCCGGCCTCATGGTCGCCGTCGGCTACATGGACCCCGGCAACTGGGCGACCGATCTGGCGGGCGGCGCGCAGTTCGGCTACACGCTCCTCTCCGTCATTCTGATTTCCAACTTCATGGCGATCCTGCTGCAGCACCTGTCGCTGAAGCTGGGAATCGTGTCCGGTCGCGACCTCGCGCAGGCATGTCGCGATCACTACTCCAAGCCCGTTTCCCTTGTCCTTTGGGGCTTGTGCGAAATCGCCATCGCCGCCTGCGATCTTGCGGAGGTCATCGGCTCCGCCATCGCGCTTAACCTGCTCTTCGGCATCCCCCTTGTGTGGGGCGTGCTGATCACCGCCGCAGACGTCATGGTGATCCTCTTCATGCAATCGCGCGGGTTCCGCTATGTGGAATGTCTCGTGACGGCGCTGATCATCGTGATCGGCGGCTGCTTCATCTATGAGTTGATCGCATCGCAACCGTCCATCATGGGAATCGCGGGGGGCCTGATCCCCACGCCGCAAATCGTCATCAACCCGGACATGCTGTACATCGCCATCGGCATCCTTGGCGCGACGGTGATGCCGCACAACCTCTACCTCCACTCCAGCATTGTGCAGACGCGCGCCTTCGCACGCGATGATGCGGGCAAAGCCATGGCGATCAAGTACGCAACGATTGATTCCACGGTGGCGCTGCTTCTGGCATTCTTCATCAATGCGTCGATTTTGATCCTTGCCGCAGCGGCCTTCCACGGCACGGAACATTCCACCGTGGCGGACATCACCGATGCCCACAAGTTGCTCGATCCCACGCTGGGGGTGACGATGGCGAGCACACTCTTCGCCGTCGCCCTGCTGGCATCGGGGCAGAACTCCACGCTCACCGGCACCATGGCGGGACAGATCGTCATGGAGGGCTTCCTGAACATCCGCCTGCGCCCGTGGATCCGCCGCCTGCTGACGCGGCTTGTGGCAATCGTGCCGGCGGTCATCGTCGCGGCGAAGTACGGCGAAGCGGGCGTCGGTCAACTGCTGATCCTCCGCCAGGTCATCCTGTCCCTGCAACTTAGCTTCGCGGTCGTGCCGCGGGTGCTCGTCACAAGCGACAAGACGAAGATGGGCAGGTTTGTGAACAAGAAATGGCTCGTTGTGGTTGCGTGGTTCATCACGGTCATCATCATCGGCCTGAATGCGTATCTGTTGGTGCAAACCATCGGGGATTGGCTGCGGCCCGAATCATGACGACACCTTCTGTCTATACACACATTCTGGTTCCCGTGGAAAACTCACGGTACGACGAAACGATTCTGACCCACATCGTGCCGCTCGCGAAGGTGACCGGCGCGCGCGTGACCATCATCCACGTGGCGGATGGCTTCATGGCGCGGAACATCGACCGCTTTCCCGATTCGCCGGAAATTCAGGAGGACACGAAGTACCTCGCGCAGTGCCGCGAAAAACTTCACGCCCAGGATTTCATCGTCGAAGCCGTGCTGGAATTCGGCGAACCGGCGCACAAGATTCTGGAGTACGCGGAAGCCCACAACTGCGACCTAATCGCGATGGCAACGCACGGTCATCGCGGCCTTGCAGACGTGATTCTTGGCAGCGTCGCCTCCACCATTCGCCACAGGACGAGCATTCCCGTGCTGCTGGTCAAGGCATCGAAGGGCGCCTAGGCCGCGGCGTTGCGCGCGCCCCTGCGAAACACCGTCGGCGTCATTCCGCAGTTGCGACTGAAGGCGTCATTGAACCGCCGCAGGCTTCCGAAGCCGCTGGCGAACGCCACGTCGATCACGCGCAGTTCCGTCTCTACCAGAAGCCGCCGCGCAAGCCGCAGGCGCTCGGCCTGAAGAAGCTCCCGCGGTGAAACCCCCAACTGGCCGCGAACGATGCGGCGCAACTGGCGCGAACTCACCTCATGATCCCGCGCAAGCTCCTCCACATTCGTCCCGCCACCAAACGGCTCCTCCAACCGCGACACGATCAATTGCGTGATGCGCCGCGCGTCATCCACCGGCGCCGCCCCCGGCGTCAGTTCCGGTCGGCAGCGCAGGCACGGCCGAAAGCCTGCCCGCGCGGCTTCCGCGGCGGTGGCGAAGAAGCGGCAGTTGTCACGCTTCGCCGTCCGCGCCGGACAAATCGGCCGGCAGAAAATCCCCGTGGAAGTCACACCGAGAAAAAACACTCCGTCGAAACGCGCATCGCGCGCGGTGTAAGCTTCGTAGAAGATTTCATCGCGACGTTTCATTTCCCGTGAACGATAGCGGCCCTTCCCATTCTGTCCAGCCATTTTCGGCCAGCGAAGTGCCCCCCTATTGATGGCCGAAAATGGCGCGACATCCACACGGCGGTTCCGTCATCCTCAAACCATGGAAAGGGATGAACGCATGAACAACACAGACACGATCCGCTTCAGCATCGTTGCCACGGACCTTGGTCCGCTACTGGCCGCCGCGAGCGACAAGGGCCTTTGCGCCGTATTCATGGATGATAATCGCGAGGAAATGAAGCGCGAACTCAAACGGCGCTTCCGCCATTCGATCATCAGGGAGGGTGGCGCGGAAAAAATCGCTGCCAGAGTTGCGCGACTGATCAAGTCGCCACTCCCCGTCTACGACGGTCCCTTGGATTTGCGCGGAACGGAATTGCAGCGCGCCGTGTGGAATGCGCTGCAAAAAATCCCTGCGGGCCAAACCACCACCTACACGAAAATTGCGGAGAAAATCAGTCGCCCCGATGCAGTGCGCGCGGTGGGAACCGCCTGCGGCGCGAATCACGTTTCGCTTGTGGTGCCATGTCATCGCGTTGTGCGCCGCGACGGCGCTCTTGCGGGCTATCGCTGGGGGCTTGCGCGAAAGGAAAAGCTGATTCGCTGGGAAAGGGAGGCGATGGAGCAGAAGAAGAAACGCTGAATGTCAATCCGTCGGCGCGCTTGCGAGCGCGGAAGGCGCGGCCTTTCGGGCGCGCGCAATCACCTCCGCGTTTGCCGCATTGTCGCGCACCCAAACCTCCCACCCGCCAAGGTCCGCAGGCCACCGCGCCACGCACTTCCAAGCCTTCGAGCGCGAGAGCATCACCTGCAGGCCCGCACCCCCGTGCGTGATTGCCCACTGCACGTCGTAGCGATCCAGCAGCGACTCCCACGTGACGCTTTCTCCATCGATCACCGCCGCGCCACCGCTCGCGATCACGTTCTCATACGCCAGAAACTTGCTGCCAAAAATGTCAAAGCGCGAATCACTGAACACGCGATGCTTCTCCGGCGAAAGGCGCCAAATCAAATAGCCCGCGTAGTTGTTCTCGTTGAACATGTTTCCCCGCAGGTCGGCCTTCTCGATGAAATCGCAAAGCAGCACTGGGAACGCGGAGCGAATGTACCCTTGGCCTTCGGCGAACTGCGCGTTGCGACCCGGATAGCTTCGCGCCGTCATGGGATGCAGCCATTCACCCCCCTCGCGGGGATTGATGATCACCCACGCCGCCGCATACACGGCAATGCACGCAATGAACGCGCGCTGCACCGCCGTCGTGATGCCGTGAAGAACAATGGGGACCGTGTCTGCAATGGCATCAAGGGACGCAACGATGACGCGCGTTGACAGCGGCACCATGGCCACGCTGAAGAGGAACAGGTGCCTCACGTGGAGCATCGCCTGCGACAGGAAGAACAACCAGATCAACACCTCCCACAGCGGCGGCCTCAGGCGCCGAAGCGTGACAAGCCCCATCAGGAAAATCGCGACGTAGAAAATCAGAAAGTCGATGACGAAAAAGTAATTCGGCTTCGCAAGTTCGCCGATCATGGAAACAAGCATGCGATCGTTCATGACGCGCGCCGGCAGTTTGTAAAGCTCGATGCCGAACGGATTGGCGAACGTCGCCGCCAGGCAGCCAATCCCCAGCACCATCAACCACGCCACAGGAAAACAATCGTCCGCTCCCGCCGATGAACCTTCCCGTTTCCAGAGTCCCGCCCACACCCTTTTCACAACCTCCCCCAGCATCCACGCGCCGAGGATCATCCCCCCTGCCATCCATCCGCCATGCAGGTTCGTCCACAGCGCAATCACGGGAATCAGCGCAAAGACCCACGCGCGGCGAATCCATCGCTGGTTGATTGCCACCAGCAGCGCAATTTCCCCCATCAGGATCAGGTTGGAAACAACGGGAGGCCGCGGATAAAACATGCGCCGCCCAATCGCCACGCCCATGACCGCGATCAGCAGCGCGATCCAGAAGCTGCGCGACAACTTCGCGGCGAGGAAGAACGCGATGGAGTAGGTCGCCCACAGCAGGACGGCGATCATGATGATCACCGCGCGCCAACCTCCGAAGCCCGCATCCTCCCCAAGCTGCCAAACGTGATAGAAACCCAACTGCGAAAGCCACTC
>JADZDZ010000166.1 GCA_020850785.1 Candidatus Sumerlaeota bacterium
CCCGCTCCGAACGTTCTTGCGCGCAAGTCCGTGCATGAGCCGCTGATGACGGGCCTCAAGGCCGTCGACTCCATGATCCCGATCGGCCGCGGACAGCGCGAACTGATCATTGGCGATCGTCAGACGGGCAAGACCGCCGTCGCGATCGACGCGATCATCAACCAGAAGGGTAAAGGTGTTTACTGCTTCTACATCGCCATCGGCCAGAAGCAGTCGTCCGTGGCCGGCGTTGTGCAGGTTCTGGAGCGCTACGGCGCGATGGAATACACAACGGTTATTTCCGCATCGGCCGATTCGCCCGCGTCGATGCAGTTCATCGCCCCCTACGCAGGCGTGGCGATGGCGGAGTACTTCACCTACACCGGCCGCCATGCGCTGGTGGTCTATGATGACTTGTCGAAGCAGGCTGCTGCCTATCGCACGCTCGCGCTGCTGCTGCGCCGCCCTCCAGGCCGCGAAGCATATCCCGGCGACGTGTTCTACCTGCACAGCCGTCTCCTTGAACGCGCCGCGAAGTTGAGCGACGCGAACGGTGCCGGCTCCCTGACGGCGCTTCCGATCATCGAAACGCAGGCAGGCGACGTGTCCGCCTACATTCCGACGAACGTGATCTCCATCACCGACGGCCAGATTTATCTGGAAGCGGACCTTTTCTTCAAGGGCATCCGTCCCGCGATCAACGTCGGTTTGTCCGTGTCCCGCGTGGGTGGCAACGCCCAGACGAAGGCGATGAAGAAGGTCGCCGGCAAGCTGCGTCTCGAACTCGCGCAGTATCGCGCGCTCGAAGCGTTCGCGAAGTTCGGTTCCGACCTCGACAAGTCCACGCAGCAGCAGCTTACGCGCGGCGCGCGGACGGTGGAAATCCTGAAGCAGGATCAGTACGTGCCGGTGGAGCTGGCCGATCAGGTCATCATCATCTATCTGGCGACGAACGGTTTCCTTGATGAACTTCCCGTGGCCTCGCTGAAGCAGTTCGAGGCCGAACTGAAGGAATTTTTGGGGCGTGAGTACCCGAACATTCCCCTTCAGATCAACAACGAGAAGGTGTTGGGCGACGCAACGGAAGCGGAGCTCAAGAAGGCCGGCAAGGCATTCGTCGATCAGTTCAAGGCGAAGCTGTAGTCGGACCGTGTGGTCCCCTGTTGTGAATTCTTCTTCGGTGGTTTGGAATGCCTGAGAACTTAAAAGCGCTGCGTGGCCGAATCAAGTCGATCAATTCGACGAAGAAGATCACGCGTGCGATGGAAATGGTTTCGGCGGCGAAGCTGCGCAAGACGGAAGGCATCATGAAGGCCGCACGGCCGTTCATGGAGCGCATTCAGGCGCTGCTGGGCCGCCTTGCACAGAGCACCTTCGCCCAGGAGAATGCGCTGTTCCAGAAGTCGGAAACGGGTGTTCCCCTGCTGGTGGTGTTCACGTCTGATCGCGGCCTTGCGGGCGCCTTCAACACGAACATCCTGAAGGCGGCGGTGAAGGAGTTGAAGGCGAATCCGGCGCTGAAGGTTTTTGTCATCGGACGCAAGGGGCGCGATTTCATGCGTCGCTTCCACAAGGATCGCATCTACAAGGAACTGACGGACCTGAACGGTTCGCTGGAGGGAAAGGTCACGGACGGCATCGGCGATGAGCTGTTGAACGGCTTCCTTGATGGCCGCTTCAGCCAGGTCGAATTGCTCTATCCGCATTTCGTTTCAACGGCGACGAACCGCCCGGTGGTGGAACGTTACCTGCCGCTGGAGGCGGAGAAGTTCGGCGTCGATCCGTCGCAGGCCGGCAAGTCCATCGACTACATTTTGGAACCGTCGCCGGAGCGCGTGTTCGAAGCGCTGATGCCGCGGTTCCTGAAGAGCAAAATCTACCTGACGCTGGCGGAAACGTACACGTCGGAACATTCGTCGCGCATGCTGGCGATGAACAACGCAACGAAGAACAGCAACGAACTCGGCGGGCGGTTGACGCTGCGTCTGAACAAGGCCCGCCAGGCCGCGATTACGACGGAAATCATCGAAATCGTCGGCGGTGCGGAAGCGCAAAAAGGCTGACCAACTAGGAAGGATTTGCAGACAAAAATGAGCACAGCAACCGGCACCATTCGCCAGATCATCGGACCGACCGTTGACGTCCAGTTCGACAACGACTCGCTTCCGAATATCTACAACGCGCTGAAGATCAACGACGCCCAGCGCAACATCAACATCACGCTGGAGGTTGCATCCCACATCGGCAACGACGTGGTGCGTTGCGTGGCGATGCAGTCCACGGACGGCCTTGTGCGCGGAATGCCCGTGCAGGACACCGGCGCGCCGATTCAGGTGCCTGTGGGCGACCAGGTTCTTGGCCACATCTTCAACCTGCTTGGCGAGCCGCTCGATGACCGCGGTGGCATGACCACAAACGTGCCGCGCCTTCCCATTCACCGCGCCTCTCCGGACTTCAAGGACACGCTGCCCGCGACGCAGATTCTCGAAACCGGCATCAAGGTTATCGACCTGCTTTGCCCCTACGCGAAGGGCGGAAAGATCGGTCTCTTCGGTGGTGCAGGCGTCGGCAAGACCGTTATCATCATGGAACTGATCAACAACATCGCGAAGGGACACGGCGGCTACTCCGTGTTTGCCGGCGTGGGTGAGCGTACCCGCGAAGGCAACGACCTGTGGCACGAAATGAATGATTCGGGCGTTATCGTTGATCCCGCCGATCCAAAGAGCGCGGGAAAGACGAGCAAGGCCGCCCTCGTGTTCGGCCAGATGAACGAGCCGCCGGGCGCGCGTCTTCGCGTGGCGCTTTCGGCCCTCACGATGACGGAATACTTCCGCGACGAAATGGGCCAGGACGTGCTCCTCTTCGTCGACAACATCTTCCGCTTCACGCAGGCCGGTTCCGAAGTGTCCGCGCTTCTGGGCCGTATTCCTTCAGCGGTGGGCTATCAGCCGAC
>JADZDZ010000167.1 GCA_020850785.1 Candidatus Sumerlaeota bacterium
GATCGTGCGGAAGAATGACGCCCGCCTGTTCCTCGTCGTATTCATCCTCGCTGAGGGCAAAGATCGTCTTGCCGAACTTCCCATACATTTCAAACGCCCACTGCGCGCCGAGTGATTCGGGAACAAACACCGCCGTGCGCCATTGCGGGGAATACTTCCGCAGCGTGGAGACAATCAATCCCGCCTCGATGGTTTTGCCGAGGCCCACCTCATCGGCGAGAATGAATCGCACGCGGCCGAACTGCAACGCGTAGCGCGCCGCATTGATTTGATGCGGAATTGGCAGCATGCGAGCGCCGTTATAGCCAACGATTCCCATGCTGCGCGCCGTCGCCTTGAAGAAGGCGTCCAGCAGGTTCATGCGCGCGCTGACGAGCGGCCACGGCGCGACGTCCAATTGCGACAGCATTTCCGCAGGCTGCGGCGCCAGTGCGCCCTCCCCCACGGTCAGGTCGTACTCGGAGACCGTCATCACGTCGCCATCGACTTCAACCTCATACTCGAAAATTTCGTCGCTGTGGGGATTGAGGATGCGAATTACCTGCGCGGCTGCCTCACGATAAAACACCTCATCCGTTGTGCGAATGCGATAGCGGCGCAAATCGTCTACGGGCGACTGCTCCGGCGTCGCGCCCAGCGAAATCGGTGTCAGTTGCGCGTGGCGACGGTCCGCGTCGGCAACGCGGTACAGGCGCGGGGCGATCAACAACTTTGGATAGACGATCATGCCGATTTTCAGCACGTGATGTTCCTTCTCATGGTATTGTGACGACCGCCGCGAGGGCGATCACTCCGATGGCTGTGACGCCTGCTGATTGTCCAGCCCAAATAGACGGCGCGATTGCGCGATGCGCGAACGATGCTCCAGATGATAGGCCGTCAGCAGCCTCTGCGCATCCTCGCTGCCAATCTGCTTCTGCGAGATCAGTTCGAGCAAGTCATTCGTCAGCACCAGTTGATAGCGTTCGCGAAGGCGCCAAAGAATTTGTTCCGCCGCACGCACGGGATTATCCCCAATCGGATGATCCCACGCCATCACGCGGGACAACAGGGCACGATCACCGGGGAATTCGTTTTCCAGCTCCGCCTCGTCGATCAGCGTCTGCGCATAGCCGTCATGATCGGAGAAGTAGAATATCCAGCCTTCGAGTTTCTTGTCGATGATCCACTCATGGCGCAGTTGCGAGCGGATGTATTCGAGCGCCGCGTGTGATTCCAGCATCATCTTCAGCACGTAGACATCCAGCAGGCTGATTCCCTCGAAGAGGGAGGAAACCGCGCGATCCGCCGCCGATTCCGCAGGCCTGGATTCCGGCTCCGTGCGATTGGCGGTGTTTGCCGCCTGCTGCAAAATCCTGCCAAGGGCGGAACGCGGCAATCCACCAATGCGGCGCAGCAACCGCGCGATGGCACCTTCCCGCATCACCTCGTTGCTGATGCGATTGATGATCGGCGCCATGCGATCCGCCAGTTCCGCCTGCGGTGCCAGCTTCGACAAATCCAATCCCTTGGCGTGCGCGCCCAATGCGTAGTCGAAAAACTCCTCCGCATTCTGGAGCAACTGCTGCAAAGCCGGCGCGCCTTCGCGCTGAAGGAACGTGTCCGGATCGTCCGTGGGTGGCAGCGCAATCACGCGCGTGTCGAAGCCCGCCTCCAGCAGTGATTCGCCGCCGCGAAGCATCGCCTTCTGGCCCGCCGTGTCGCCGTCGTAGAGGAAGAACGTCTTGTTCGCAAAGCGCTTCAGCAATTTCGCCTGCGGCAGCGTGAGCGCCGTGCCCAGCGATGCCACGGCCTGCGTGAAACCGTGCGCGTGCGCCATCAGCACGTCCATGTATCCTTCACACAGGATCGCGTGGCCGCTCTTCTCGATGTCCTCGCGTGCCCAATTCAACGCATATAGAATCTGGCTCTTCTTGTAGAGAACTGTTTCCTCGGAATTGATATACTTGGCGGACTTGTCATCTTTCACAAGCTGCCGCCCGCCGAATCCCGCAACCTTGCCATTGGCATTGAAAATGGGAAAGATCAGCCGGTTGCGAAAGCGGTCATACACGCGGCCATTTTCGCTGCGCGCGCAAAGGCCCGCCTCCACAAGAAGTTGCTCCGAGTAGCCAAGGTTGAGCAGGTGATCCTTGAGCGCCGTCCACTCATCAAGTGAGGCGCCGAGTTGAAACTTCTCCTCCATCTCCGCGCTGATGCCGCGTTCAGGAAGATAGTTGTTCGCCAGAGGATTGCGCCCCTTGCGCAAGTTCTGGCGAAACCACGCGAGGGCGTCGTTGTTCGCGCGCTGCACCGCATCGATCAGACGCTGGTCCGCGTCCACCTGCTGCGGATCCACGGGGCGGAACTGCGGCAGTTCGATGCCGAGTTCCTTCGCGAGCATCTCGATCGCCTCGCGGAAATCGAGCTTCTCCGTCCTCATCACAAAATCGATGACGGACCCGCCCGCGCCGCAGCCAAAGCAGTGGAAAATCCCCTTTGCGGGAATCACATTGAAGCTCGGCGTTTTTTCGTTATGGAAGGGGCAGCGGCCCTTGTAGGAATTGCCGGCCTTCTTTAGCTGCACAACGTTGCCGACGATGCCAACAATGTCGGCACTCTCCTTGATGCGGCGAACGACGTCTCCAAACTCGCGATTCATAGTTCGGCAACCTTAGGTACCGTGCGTGCCGCAGTGCAACTCAGGAAAGAAGCGGGGCGAATCTTTCGATCCGCCCCGCGATAAAACGCGTTCAATCAGTAGACCTTCCAGAGGCTTGGATGCTCCGGAGTCGGAGACGGCGTTGGCGTTGGCGTCTCCGTAGGTGTGGCCGTGGGTGTGGCCGTTGGGGAAGGCGTCGGCGTCGGCGTCTCCGTAGGTGTGGCTGTTTCCGTCGGACTTGGTGACGGGGTGGGCGAGGGTGTCGGAGTTGGTTCGGGAGCGGACATGTTGGGCTCACCGGGCGTCACGATATTCGTCCCCGACGCATCGCCGGAATAGGCGCTGGACGGATCAACAATCCAGCCGCCGGGACCGGGAAGGCCGTCGGTGGCTGATTCGGTGCCATCGTCGTTGTTGTTCCCCGCCGGTGTCGTATTGATAAAGATCGCGCCGTCGTCACCACCGATGCCGGTGAAGGGCGTCGGCCATTGCACTGCGGGACTTGCGACGCCAAAGAACGAAGCAGGCGTGACAACATTTCCTTCGGAGATGAAATCGACGCCGATGTCATCCGCGAAGGATGACGTGGGACCGGGTGCGAGTAGGATGAGCGCCTCGTTGCCCGTGCCTATCGCAAAGCCGGGATCGGTTGTCGTGTCGAGGTTGCCATTGCCCGCATAGAATCGCAGGCGCTGGTCGCTGGGATCGAGGTCATCCGCGGGGAAGGTGGCAGCGTTGGTCGCGTTCACCTCGTTCACGATCAGGATGATGGTGCCGGCGGGGACGCTCGCCAGCGAAGCGATGTTCGGCAGCAGCACCGAACCTCCGTTGGTGTTGTCGCCATCCTGCTGCGTCTTCGTCAGGTTGTTCGTAACGCGCCAGCCGCGAAGGTCCAGACTATCGCGCACCGTCATCAACTCCACCCAGTCGCCAACGATGCCACCACCAACCGTTGTATAGACGGTTCCGTTGTCGTTCACCCAGTATTCATTGAAAATCACGTCGTTTGGTTGGATGTCGGATGCGAGCGGACCGAACGTGAGCGTCACCGTGGCGGCGCTGCCCGTTGTCACGGTGTGAAGCACGTTGGGAGTCGTGCCAGTGACAAGGCCGCTCCAGCCGGTGAACTGCGAACCATCATCGGCCAGCGCCACAAGATTCAAGTCGGACCCGTCAAAGAACACGCCGGTCCAAGGGAGCGAAACCGTGCGGCCATAAATCTGCAATTTACCGCTGCCGGTGCCCGCATGATCGAAAGTGATCGTGCGAAGCCCCGCGCGGCCAAACTTCGTCAGCACCTGATTGCGGATGTAGGCCGGGCGGTTGGTGAAATAGTTGCGCATGTTCTGAACCGCGTTCAACCAGCGATTCTTGTAGGTGGAAGCGGGGCCGGAAGCCAGCCAACGATCCGCCTCCCGCTGCACCTCCGAATCAATTTTCGCTGCGTAGGCATTCATCGACGCCAACGCGTGGTTCGGCTCGAACTCAAAATTGAAGGTCTCCTCAACGGCGCTGACGAAATCCTTCCGCCCCTGGGGATTGTCCAGAATGCCATTCACCGGTGTTGGTGGCGGGGAAGGATCAAGGTCGCTGCCGTTGAAAATCTTGCTGAGCGGCGCGAGGTCGAAGTTGTGCCCCGCGCTGATCATGAAGTTGTTCCCCTGCGCCCACAGGAAAGTATCATCGGTGTTGTAGCCCTGCGGACGAAGACCGAGCGCCCACTCCGCGTCGTTCTCATGCAACTGCCATTTTGCCGTGGGGACGCCGCGACGACGCGTGGCAACGAAGTTGTTCTGCGGCCAATCCTGATTGGAAGCGCCGATGTTCAGTGCGAAATACTTCAGGAAACCGTAGTAGTCGAAGCGTTCCTTGAGGGCGTTGAGGCCGGCCTCCGTGGAAACATCCGCGCTGTCGAACCATGCGTGGAAGTCGTTCCATTCCACAAGGTCGCCATCCAAAGCCTCCATGTGGTATTTGGTTGCGAAATCCCAGGTGCCCTTCACCACGTCCCAATCGCTGCCGCCGACTTTCTCCTGCATGTAGTCGTCGGTGATCCGTTCGCAGGCATTGTAGAGGCCCCAGTACTCCCCGTTGATATAGAGCGCGAAGAAGAATCCATCCACGCCGATGGTGCCTTGTTCGCCGCTCAGGTCGCGCATCAATTGATCGCGGAAGAACGTCACCTGATCCAGTTGCGCGGAGGATGTATTCAGAATTCCGTCGTTGTTGTTTCCGCGCAGCACCAGATTGCTGAAGGAATCAGCCGTCGTTTTCTGAAGCCAAGGGAGCGACCACGTGGGCGTGCCGTAGGATGCACGCGTGTAGAGGCGCAGGGACTTCTTTGCCGCCGCGCGCGATGAACAGCCATTGATTCGCACGCCAACGCCGTTTTCATGAA
>JADZDZ010000168.1 GCA_020850785.1 Candidatus Sumerlaeota bacterium
CATTGCGCGCAGTGGCGAGACGCACCTCCGCCGTGCATCGTTGAACCGGCTGATCGAGGAACTGCTCCATTTCCTCGGCTACAAGTTGACCAAGGCCGGCACAAAGGTGGCCGTTTCGCTGGATGCGAAAATTCCGGATCAATTGATGGATGCGGGCCAGATGCAGCAGGTGCTGCTCAACCTGATCATGAACGCGAGCGAAGCCATGCCCGGCGGCGGAACGCTTTCCATCAGGACGAAACTTTCCCGCGATCGTTCGCTGGGCCCCTGCGCGCGCATCATCGTGCAGGACACCGGCCGCGGAATCCCTGCGGATGTCATTCCCCGATTGTTCGAGGCGTTCTACACCACGCGGTCGGGCGGCACGGGACTTGGCCTGTTCATTTCCAACAAGCTGATCAAGCGCCACGGCGGAAAAATTTCCGTCAGGAGCGAACCGAGCGAAGGCACCACCTTCACGGTCACGCTTCCGCTGGAACCTCCGGAAGGCGCCGCCGAATGACCACGCGCCAACGCATTCTTGTCGTGGATGATGAACGCGACGTGATTACCGGTTTCCGCCGTGTTTTCGCGAAGGATGACGTGCAGATCGACGCCGCCCACAGCGGCGCGGAGGCCATCGCCGCGATCAAGGCCCACCGCCCGGACCTTGTGATGATGGACTTGCGAATGCCCGGTCTCGATGGCCTGCAAACGCTGAGGAAGATGCAGCAGCTTGATGCGCGCCTGCTGATCATCCTGATGACGGCCTACAGCACCTCCGCCAACGTGATCGAAGCCATGAAACATGGCGCCTACGATTACCTCGTGAAGCCGTTCAGCGTGGAGAAACTGCGCGAGGTCGTGAAGGAGGCGCTGAAGGTTTCAACCGATCGTTCCGCGACCGTGAGCGTCGTTCCGCGCGCGAATGATCCAGATGAAGTGGATGCGATCGTCGGCAAGAGCGAGCCGATGCAGCGCGTGTACAAGATGATCGGTCAGATGGCGGGCACCAATGCGACGGTGCTGATCACGGGCGAGAGTGGCACCGGAAAGGAACTCATTGCGCGCGCGATCTTCAGCCATGGCGATCGGAGCGCGAAACTCTTCGTTGCCGTCAATTGCGCCGCGATTCCGGAGGCGCTGCTGGAGGGCGAACTCTTCGGTCATGAGCGCGGCACCAGCGCGGCGCCGGGCAAGTTTGAACAGGCCGCCGGCGGAACGCTCTTCCTTGATGAAGTCGGCGACATGCCTCCCGCGACGCAGGCAAAGCTTCTTCGCGTGCTGCAGAGCGGCAGGCTGGAGCGCAGCCGCGGCACGGAAGCGGTGCCCATTGACGTGCGTATCATCGCAGCGACCAGTCGCCCCTTGGAGCACATGATCCAACAGGGACATTTTCGCGCGGACTTGTATCACCGATTGAACGTCCTGCGCGTGGAGATGCCTTCCTTGCGGGATCGCCGCGATGACATTCCGCTGCTCGTTGAGTTCTTCATGCATCGCCTGAACGCGGAACGTCGTGGCCGCGAGGTTCATGTTTCGACGGTGGTGATGGACAAGCTGATCGCCCATGACTGGCCCGGCAACGTTCGTGAACTGGAGAACACGCTTCGCAATGCGGCGCTGGTGGCGAAGGGGGGCACAATCCTTCCCGGCGATCTTCGTCTCAAGAGCGAGTCATCGGATTTTCTTCCGCGCATTTCCGCCACGCCCGCGCCCGCAAGCGACCGCATTCTCGCGCAGCTTCCCGAAGCGAACACGCTCGACGATCCGCGTTTCCGCGACATTGAAGCGCAGGTCGCCCCGCTGTTTGATCAACTCGTCGGTGCGCGCGCGCGCGGAAATCGCTTTTCGGCCTTTGACGTGATGGAGCGCGCCCTGATCGTTCACGCGCGCAATCGCAACGGCGGAAATCAACTGCGCGCCGCAGCAATGCTTGGCATCACGCGCAGCACCCTTCGCAAGCGCATTGCCCGCTACAAATTGCAGGTGAGTCGCCGCGGAAGCAAAGGCGGTGGCACTCGATGAGGATTCGCGTGCTCTACTTCTCCTCCCTGGCCGATGCCGTGGGCACGCGCGAGGAGGACCTCGTGCTTCCGGAATCCGCCACCATCGCGGATGTGATCGCTGATGCGGCGCGGCGCCACCCAAAGGTGACGCCGCATCTGCCATCCATGCTTGTGACGCGAAACGAGGAGTGGGCCGACCGCACCGCGAATCTTTGCGATGGCGACACGGTCGGGCTGATGCCTCCTGTCAGCGGCGGCTGATCACGCGGGGTGATACGCGCTTTCACCACTGTCGGCGATGTCCATGCCGACTTCCTGCTCATCCACCGTCGCCTTCGCGCCGATCACCTTGTCCACCACGAACAGGATGACCACCGTTCCCACGACGGAGAGCGCAACGGTGATTCCCACGGCAATTGCCTGATTCAGCACCTGCCCATGGTTGCCATCAACGACGCCGCCCAGCGTGTCGCCGAGCGCGCTGTTCACATCCTTCGTTGCAAACACGCCGGTGAGGATCGCGCCCAACATTCCGCCCATGCCATGGACGCCAAACACGTCCAGTGAATCGTCGTACTTGAAGGTTGCCTTGATCTTTGTGCAGGCGAACCAGCAAAAGAGCCCCGCGATCAATCCGATGATCAGTCCGCTCACCGGCGAAACGAAGCCGGCCGCGGGTGTCACGGCAACAAGGCCCGCGACGGCGCCGGAAATTCCACCCAGCAGGCTCGGTTTTCCGCGAAACGCCCATTCCGCCAGCAGCCATGTCATCGTCGCGCCCGCGGCGGACATGTGCGTGGAGGTGAAGGCCGCCGATGCCAAGGCACCGGAACCGAGCGCGCTTCCCGCGTTGAAGCCGAACCATCCCATCCATAGCAGCCCCGCGCCGATGGCGCTCAGCACCAGATTGTGCGGAACGAACTGCGGCCCCGGATAACCGCTCCGCTTTCCAAGGTAGATCGCGCACACCAGCGCGGAGATGCCCGAACTGATATGCACCACCGTGCCACCGGCAAAGTCCAACGCCTTCACGCCATTTTCCGGCCCGACAAACGCATTCAGGAAACCGCCCTCCCCCCAAACCATGTGTGCCAGGGGGAAGTAGACCACAACCATCCAGAACAACATGAAAACCGCGAGCGCCTTGAAACGGAAACGCTCCGCGAAAGCACCAATCATCAGGCAGGGCGTGATGATCGCAAACATCAGTTGGAAAAACATGAACGTCTGGTGGGGGAGCGTCGCCGCGTAGGTTGTGTTCGGCGCACCGCCCACTCCCTTCAGGAACGCATAATCAAATCCCCCGATGAAGGCGTTGTTTTTGGAAAAGGAGAGACTGTAGCCGAACAGCAGCCACAGGATGGAAACCAACGCCATCAGGTAGAAGCACTGAACGAAGATCGACAGCACGTTCTTCGAGCGCACGAGTCCGCCGTAGAACAGCATCAAACCCGGCGCGGTCATCATGAGCACGAATGCCGCCGACGTCAGCACCCACGCGTTGTCGCCCGCCATCTGCGCTTCGGCGACCTTTTGCTTCAACTGCAACAACTCGGACGCAACATCCGCCGTCTGGGCAAAGGCCGCGCCGGCAGAACAAACGAACAGCAGCAGCAGGGGGAACCACTTCCTCACATTGCAAAAATCCATGGGACAGTGCGCCGCCTTTCACAAGAAATGGGAATCAAAATGTGAGGCGAATTTGATTTGGTGGAGCATCATCGCAACTGCTTTTCCCCGCCGGAAAAAGCGAGGATTCGCTCCAAGAGGTAAATTTGGAGCGCTGATTTTATTAATTTTGCGAGATAATTGGGCGATTCTAAGCCATCGAGAAAAAGACCTATTTTGATGGTCCTTTTTGCTCAGACAGGCGGAAAACTCCAAGATCACCAACGCTGTGCAGCAACGCCAGTCCCATGGCGAATCCCTGAAAACAGTAAACCAGAACCGGCGATTCCCCGTAACGGTTCGCCGTCACCTTCATCGCCACCAGCATCGCGATGGAACCGCACAACGCCACTGCACATTGGAGCGCGAACCGCCCTCGCGATGGGCGCGGCAGCACAAAGAAATTCAGCGCAATGGATTGGAAGGCGTGGGCAGACATCGTCAGGGAGAGCAGCTTCATCGACGGTTCCGGAGTCCACAGCACGAGGAACATCGGCCAGGGATAAGCCAGCGCGGACAAAAGCGCCGCCACCGGCAGGATGGTTCGCCGATTCGCGCCCCATTGCCGCGCGCGGCGCTGCACCACGAGCACGCCGAGAACAAACAGATACAACGCCAGCAGCACGAACAGGTAGCGGAACAGATCAAGGCGCCATTCCAGCAGCATGGGGATTTGGTCCGTGTAGAACCAACCGATGCCGAAGAACAGCAGCGCATTCACGCCGATCAGTTGCCGGTCCAGCGCCGCGTCGCTTGGCGTGTTGATTCCTGCGCGCTCACGATACAGCCCCGTCACGAAAACCGACTGCGTTGCGATGTTCCAGGAATTGATCGCATACAGCAGCGCAATGGAGGGCGCCGAGATGGCAGGGTGTCCGCGGCGAATCAAAAGCCACTCAGCGACGGGAAGGAAGAAGCACACACTCATTGCAATTGCCGCGAAGGCGATCTGCTTCGCACCAATGCGAAGCCCACCGCTTCCAAGGAAACGAAAGGTGAGCAGCACGTGGAACGTCACGAACACATACTGCGCGTCATTGAAGGGAACCGACTCGGTGATGGAGGGAAAACCGAGGGAAACCGCCAGAAGCGCCAGCGGGAGAACGAAGGGAAAAAGGAAAAGGACAACATCGCGCACCGGGCCAAGCAGCCACGGAGCCTGCTGCGATTCCGATTTCCCATGATTCATCGCTCAAGGCCACAGGATTGACAGAACAGGGTCAAGGCGCGGGAAAGATTGGTTGCGGCTGACGCGCGCTTTGCGCATTTCCTGCCAGCACTGGGAGCGACTCAAGCAATGGCGGTCAATGACGGCATCTATCTTAGGGACACTTGGGATAACCTAAATCAGAATCCTGTCTTTCGCCGTTCAATGCTGCCTCGTGGCATTCGGGTGGTCTGGCGCAGCCCCATCGTGCGCGCCGTGCTGCTGTCCATCGTCGCCATGGCGCTCTTTCAGGTTTCCGACTCGCTCATCAACTTCAGCCTTATTTTCTACAGCCTCAGTGCGGCAATCCTTTGGACGATGCTCTATGCGGTGCAGCATTACCTTTGCTGGGCGGAACTTGTGTCCATGGCCGCTACCGGAACACTCGCGGATTATTACAACTCCGGCCTGTCGCGTTCCGACGTCGCGATGGGGGTCATCTATCCCGCGAGAATTTCAGAAAGCATCGCGGGACTTTTGATCATTGGCTACTTCCTGCTAACGATGGATTTTTCACAGAAGATCATCATGGTGATGCTCGTCTTTATTTTGGTGATGCGCATCATGTCGTTGTTCGCGCAGCCATCGCTCTTTCTTCCCGACGCGGAGAACTACCTGCGCAAGCGCAACCCCGTCGCATTGTTCCTCATCAGCTTTTCCATCTTCGTGCCGTTCCTGATCTGGTTCACGATTTATTTCATTCTCCTGTACGGCGGCATGTTTCTGGGGGTGCTGCTCAAGCTGAGGGACTTCCAGATGATCTCCGTCGTCGCGCTTGTTGCAACGATGTACCTGTCATCCTGGCCGAACAACAAGTTCGCCCAATGGCGACTGAACCGCTTCTACAAGCGGCAGGCGAGCTTTGACGAGTTGTTTGAAAAGTACGTTGAGGAGCGCTGAGCGCTGCGCGGATCAAATGCGCTTCCAGATCGTGCCCGTGCGCGAATCCTCAAGCTGAATGCCCTTTTCCAGCAGGTCCTTGCGAATCTGGTCTGCCAGCGTGAAGTTGCGGTCCCGCTTCGCCTGCGCGCGCTGCTCGATGAAACCCTCGATCTCCGCATCGCTTGGGCCGTCGGCATTCTTGTGCTGCAAGTCCCCCTGCAATCCAAGGGCGCCGCGCATCTTGTGCAGAAGCGCGGCCGCGCGTGAGATCGACAACGCGTCGCTGCCGTTCGCAATGCGCGTGTTCAGCAACGTCACGATCTTCGCGATCTCCGCCAGCGCCCGCGGCGTGTTGAAATCATCGTCCATCCCCGCCGCGAATTCCTCCCACGCGGCGGACAATTCCGCGTCGCTGTTCCAGTCATCGGCCAATTCCCCGGTGACGGCACGCTTCGCCGACTTCTCCGCAGTGATGATGCGATCGATGGCGCTGCGGCACTGATGAATGCTGTTTTCCGTGTAGTCGATCTTGTCGCGATACCGGGCGCTGATCAGGAAGTAGCGCAGCACCAGCGGATCGATCACGTCCATCACGTCATCGATGTGCTTCACGTTGCCGAGCGACTTGGACATCTTGATGCCCTCAACGTCCAGCATCCCAAGGTGCATCCAGTAGCGCGCGAACGGCTTCCCCGTCGCGCATTCGCTCTGCGCGATTTCGTTCTCGTGGTGGGGGAACTTCAGGTCTGTTCCGCCGGTGTGGATGTCGATCGTCTGCGCATTCAGCGACTCCATCGACATGCAGGAACATTCAATGTGCCAGCCCGGTCGGCCATTTCCCCAGGGAGACGGCCACGAGGGTTCGCCCTCCTTCGCGCCCTTCCACAGCGCGAAATCCAGCGGTGATCGTTTCAGCTTCTGCTGTTCCGCGTCAACGCGCTCCCCCTGCCTCATTTCATCCAACGGCATTCGCGACAACCGGCCGTAGTCGCGAAACGTGGAGACTTCAAACCACACTGAACCCTCCGGCGTCGCGTAGGCGTGGCCGCGGCTGACCAGCGTTTCGATCATCGCGATCATCTGCGGAATGTGTTCCGTCGCCTTTGGGTTCAGCGTCGCGGGAAGGGTCCCCAACCGACCCAGCATCGAAAGGAAATAGTCGGTGTAGCGTTTCGCGATTTCCTCCGACGAAACACCCTCCTCGTTCGCCTTCTTGATGATCTTGTCATCGACGTCCGTGATGTTCATCACAAAACGCACGTCGTAGCCGCGCTGCATGAACCAGCGCCGGATGACGTCCGTGTTGACGAACGTCCGTGCGTTCCCGATGTGGAATTTTCCGTAAA